>JAKSBI010000351.1 GCA_022361215.1 Hyphomicrobiales bacterium
CCGGCGGTGGACGAGATCTCCATGGTCGCGAACACACTGGTCAGCGTCTATCCCAATGCCGGCCTGCCCAACGAGATGGGCGAGTACGACGAGACGCCCGAATACATGGCGGGCCAGCTCGAGCAGTGGGCGGCGGACGGCCTGATCAACATCGTCGGCGGCTGCTGCGGCACCACGCCCGACCACATCCAGGCCATCGCCGAGGCGGTGCGGCCCTTCGGCCCACGCGCGATCCCCGACGTCGAGCGCAAGATGCGGCTCTCGGGGCTAGAGCCCTTCGTGCACGCCTGAGCCCGATCGGATCACCAGACAAGAACAGGACCTGCCACGTGAGTAGCGCAGCGCAAACCTTCATCAATATCGGCGAGCGGACCAACGTCACCGGCTCGGCCAAGTTCCGCAAGCTGATCGAGGCCGGCGACTACGCCACCGGGCTCGAGATCGCGCGCCAGCAGGTGGAGAACGGCGCCCAGATCATCGACGTGAACATGGACGAGGGCATGCTCGACTCCGAGCAGGCCATGACCACCTTCCTGAACCTGATCGCGGCCGAGCCCGACATCGCCCGCGTGCCGCTGATGATCGATTCCTCCAAGTGGTCGGTGATCGAGGCCGGGCTGAAATGCGTGCAGGGCAAGGCCATCGTCAACTCCATCAGCCTGAAGGAGGGCGAGGAGCCCTTCCTGGAGCAGGCCCGCAAGGTGCTGCATTACGGCGCCGCCGTGGTCGTCATGGCCTTCGACGAGAGCGGGCAGGCCGAGACCGTGGAGCAGAAATTCGATATCTGCGCCCGCGCCCATAAGACCCTGACCGAGAAGGTCGGTTTCCCGGCCGAGGACATCATCTTCGATCCCAACATCTTCGCGGTCGCCACGGGCATCGAGGAGCACAATGGCTACGGCGTCGCCTTCATCGAGGCGACGCGGCGCATCAAGCAGGAGCTGCCGGGCGCGCATGTCTCGGGCGGCGTCTCGAACCTCTCCTTCTCCTTCCGGGGCAACAACTTCGTGCGCGAGGCCATGCACTCGGTGTTCCTCTACCACGCTATCCGGGCGGGGCTGGACATGGCCATCGTCAACGCCGGCGCGCTGCCCATCTACGACGACATCGAGCCGGCGCTGCGCGAGCAGATCGAGGACGTGATCCTCAATCGGCGCCCCGACGCCACCGACCGCCTGCTGGAGACGGCGGAGGCGTTTCGCGGGCAGAGCGGGGCCAAGCGCGAGGAGGACCTGTCCTGGCGCGAGGCGCCGACCAACGAGCGCATCAAGCACGCGCTGGTCAACGGCATCGCCACCTTCATCGAGGAGGATACGGAGGAGGCGCGCCAGGCGGCCGAGCGCCCCCTGCACGTCATCGAGGGCCCGTTGATGGACGGCATGAACGTGGTCGGCGATCTGTTCGGCGCCGGCAAGATGTTCCTGCCCCAGGTGGTGAAGTCGGCGCGCGTCATGAAGCAGGCCGTGGCGCATCTGCTGCCCTATATGGAGCAGGAGAAGCTCGAGCTCGGCCTGGAGAACGCGCCCTCGGCCGGCAAGATCGTGATGGCCACGGTCAAGGGCGACGTCCACGACATCGGCAAGAACATCGTCGGCGTCGTGCTCCAGTGCAACAACTACGAGGTGATCGATCTGGGCGTCATGGCGCCGTGCCAGTCGATCCTGGACACCGCGCGCGAGGAGGGCGCCGACATGGTCGGGCTCTCGGGGCTGATCACGCCGAGCCTCGACGAGATGTGCCACGTGGCGGCGGAGATGGAGCGCCAGGAGTTCGACATTCCGCTCTTGATCGGCGGCGCCACCACCAGCCGGGTGCACACGGCCGTCAAGATCAGCCCCAACTACCTGCGCAACCAGGCCATCTACGTCACCGACGCCAGCCGCGCCGTGGGCGTGGTGCAGAAGCTGATGTCGGAGGAGGACCGCGGCGTCTATATCGACGAGGTGCGCGAGGACTACGTGCAGATGCGCGAGGCCCACGCCCGCGGCCAGACGCGCAAGCGCCGCGTCTCCATCGTCGAGGCGCGCGACAACCGCGTCGGCATCGACTGGACCGGCTACCGGCCGCCCGAGCCGACCTTCCTCGGCACCAGGACGTTCCTCGACTACGACCTGGCGGAGCTGCGCCCCTATATCGACTGGACGCCGTTCTTCGCCACCTGGGAGCTGAAGGGCCAGTATCCGCGTATCCTCGAGGACGACGCCATGGGCGAGACGGCGCGCCAGCTCTTCGACGACGCCCAGGCCATGCTGGACACGATCGTCGAGGAGCGCTGGCTCCAGGCCCAGGCGGTCATCGGCTTCTGGCCCGCCAACGCCGTCGGCGACGACATCGAGCTTTACGCCGATGCCGGCCGCGACGCGACGCGCGCCACATTCTATACGCTGCGCCAGCAGATCGCCCGGCAGCGCGACCGCGCCAACACGGCGCTCGCGGACTTCGTGGCGCCAAAGGAGACCGGCCTTGCCGACTTCGTGGGCGGCTTCGCCGTCACCGCCGGCATCGGCGAGGATGCGGTATCGCAGCGCTTCGAGCAGGCCAACGACGACTACAACAAGATCCTGGTGAAGGCGCTCGCCGACCGGCTGGCGGAAGCCTTTGCCGAGCGCATGCACGAGCGCGTGCGCAAGGAGTTCTGGGCCTACGCGACGGACGAGGGCTTCTCCAAGGAGGAGCTGATCGGCGAGTCCTATCAGGGCATCCGTCCGGCCCCCGGCTATCCGGCGCAGCCCGACCATACCGAGAAGCGCACGCTCTTCGACCTGCTCGATGCCGAGGCCGAGACGGGCGTCTCGCTGACCGAGTCCTACGCCATGTGGCCTGCCGCCGCCGTCTCGGGCCTCTATTTCTCCCACGCCGAGAGCCACTATTTCGGCGTCGGCAAGATCGAGCGCGACCAGGTCGAAGACTACGCGCGGCGCAAGGGCTGGACGGTCGAGGAGGCGGAGCGCTGGCTCTCGCCCATCCTCAACTACGACCCGAAGATCGCCGCGGCGGCGTGACCCGCCGGCGCGCGCCGTTTCGACACAAACGGCCCGTCCTTTTTTGCTAGACTCGATCCTTGGCGGGTGTCCGATGCCGGCCCTGGACGGACTCTCGATGCATGTCCGCCAGGGGCGCGGCGCGGGCCCGATCGGGACAGGCCCGGAGCTCGACATGTCGGTTTCGCGTAGGATGATTGCGACTGGCGCGGCGGCGCTGCTGCTGACGGCAACCGCGGCCTCGGCCGCCGAGCCGCCCATGACCGAGGGCGAGGACTGGATCAGGCTCAGGGCCGGCTCCCTGGTGCGTGCCGGCGACACGGTCGAGGCGGCCAGGATCAAGCTTATGCGCCTCCATGCGAAGGCGGACGTGGACGGCGGCGGCGTCTCCAAGTCCGACCACGCGCTGCAGGAGAAGCTGTGGGCGTCCGACCGGCGCGCCAGGCACATGCTGGATTGGCTGCGCTGGGACCTCGACGGCGACGCCACGGTGACGCGCCGGGAGCTGGATGCCTATTTCGGCCAGAAGGCGCGCCAGCCGTTGCGCAGCCATGGCGTCGAGCTGCCTCCGACCGACGCGCAGGTCGAGACCGTGCTGAAGACCCTCGTGGCCAAGGGCTTGAAGGCCGATGCGGACGGCAACGGCGAGATCACATACGCGGAAGCCATGGCGGCGGCCAAGGCGGAGCGTGGAAAGCAGAGCCATCGCCGACGAAGCGAGTCCCCGCCGCTGTCCTTGGACGCAGACGGCGACGGCGTCCTGACGAAGGCGGAGTTCGCCGCCGCGGTCGACCGCGTTCTCGCTCAGATGGACACCAGTGGCGACGGCCTGTTCTCGGCCCAGGAGATGAGGGCGCACGCCAAGCTGGCCTCGAAGCTCAGGCGCGCCGCCCACGCCGCGCGCCGCGCCCGCCGGGAGGCGGCCAGGTTCCGCACCGACGCCGAGGGGTGCGGGCTGCCCCGCGCGCCCGACGGCGCCACCATCGTCCTGATGGGCGCCGGCAAGGGCAAGGCGCTCTCGACGGTGGGGCTCGGCGGCGACGATGCGGTGGTTTCGGTCGCCGATGCCTGGATCGCCACAGGCAAAGAGCCGCTTTACGTGGTGGTCGCGGCCCGCGAGGCCATGATCTGGCGCTTCTCGGGCTCCGTCGACCGCATCGCGGCGCTGGTGGCGAGCTCCAACACGCCGGATGCGGGCGCGGCACCACGCATCGGCGTTCTGGGTGTGGCCAGGGACCGGGTCCATGTCGTGCCGCGCTCCGATTGCCTGGGCGCCTTCAGCGAGCCCGGCTCCAGCCGGGCCAAGCGGCTCGAAGGCGCGCTCTCGCAGTTCCTCGGCCGGCCCGTGGACGTGATCGTCGGGCGCTATGCGGTGAGCAGCGTCAGCCTGCCGAACGGCTTCTTCGACACCCAGTCCGCCTATGCGAACGTGGTGGACGCGCCCACCGACGGCGAGAGCGCCCCGGTCTGGCAGGAGGTCAAACGCGCCTATCCCGGCGGGCTGGTGCGCCTGGACGCCAAGGCGGTGGTGTCGCGGGCGCCGGCGGCGGCCTATGGGGTGCTGCCGCAGCAGGCGGGTATCGCCCAGCTGCTGGACGAAGGCGCGCTCACTGTGATCGGCCGCTCGCAGGTCATCTCGCTGGGCAAGACGCATGTCTTGCCGGGCCGTGGCGACCAGATCGTAGTGCCGAACGGGCTGCGGCCGAAGGTCTGGCAGCGGCCCGACAAGTTCCGCATCAAGAGCAAGATCCGGTTCCCGGCGGGTCTGAGCGGCACTCACCGGGTGCGCTTCGTCCTCGGCCGCGACGTTCCGAGGCCCGAGGGCGACCCCGGCCACTCCTGCGTCACCGACGAGGCTACGGGCAAGCCGCTCTATCGGATGCCCGGCTGCTGAGACGTGCATTCCCCGCGATCTTCACTATGATCCGCGACCCGCGGCCAGCGTCGGCCGCGCGACGGGGAGCAGGGACATGATCGACATTGAGGCCGTCCGGGCGGAGACGCCGGGCGTCGCGGGCATCGTACACTTGAACAGTGCCGGCGCCGCGCTGATGCCGCAGCCGGTGATCGACGCCGTGCAGGATCATTTCGCGCTCGAGGTGATGATCGACGGCTATGCGGCCTCGAAGCAGCGCGCCGCGGCCCAGGAGGCGGTCTACGCCTCCGTGGCGGAACTGATCGGCGCAACGCCGCAAGAGATCGCGCTCGCGGAGAATTCGACGCTGGCCTGGCAGCTCGCCTTCTACGGGCTCAGCTTCGGCGAGGGCGACCGCATCCTGACGTCGCGCGCGGAGTACGGCGCCAACTACGTGGCCTTCCTGCAGATGCGCAAGCGCACGGGCTGCGTCATCGACGTCATTCCGGACGGGGCCGACGAGGCCACGGACCCGGAGGCGCTGGAGCGCATGATCGACGACCGCGTCAAGCTGATCGCCATCACCTGGATCCCGACCAATGGCGGGCTGGTCAACCCGGCCGCCGAGATCGGCCGCGTCGCCCGGGCCCAC
>JAKSBI010000229.1 GCA_022361215.1 Hyphomicrobiales bacterium
GTGGGGGGACCACGCCATCTTCGGAAGCGCGACGGGATCTGGCACTACTACCGCCGAGTCCCCGCGCGCTTCAAAGACGTCGACAAGCGCACCTTCGTCGACCTCAGTCTCGAGACCCGAGACCTCGAAAAGGCCGAGCGCCTCAAGCCGCAAATCGCGCGCGAGGTCGAGCGGCGATGGGCCGCCCTGAAGCGAGGCCGCGGCCAGGATGCCGACGACCAATTCGCGGCTGCCGTCGAGCTGGCGAAGCTCGAGGGGTTCGAATACCGCATGGTCGGCGACGTCGCCCGCGGGCCGCTCGAGGACGTGCTGCGCCGATTGGAGCGGCTCGAGCAGCTCTCTCCCTCGCTCGGCACACTCAACATGGAGCCCGCGCCTTATGAGGCCTGCACTGCCGCGAGCTCTTTGACCTAAAGCATGTCTCCCGAAAGTGGATACCGGTTTCGGGACAAAAGACATGCTTCAACAAAGAACTGGAGCGATGGCGCGAATCAGAATGATCGCGACAGGCTCTAGCAATCTCTGCACCAAGCCGCCGAAGTTTGCTGGGACCCGCTTGTTCGGCGGAAATGCGCTGCATTGCCACCTCAAGACTCTGATACCGATGCGGTTTCCCGCTGCCGGGAAATCGTGCAGCGCGGTGTCGCGATACGCCCGTCAATTCCGATACAAGCCGGTTCGTCCTCTTCTGGCGTATCGCCAGCAGCGCTCAACCATGGCGCGAAAATGTTGAGAATGTGGCTAAAATATGGTACCCATAGAATCAGAGCAGCGGAAGACTGCATAGATCGCCAAGAATGGCGCTAGGGGCACAACCGGTCGACTTCCCTCCATAAGACCAGTGTGCCTCCTGACAGGAGGCAATCCAATGTCTACAGATACGGTCACGAGTGACGGTATTGAGCTTCCCTCGGTTCCCGACGAGGTGAGGCGGGCCTGCTCGAGGGGCTATTTGCTGGGATTAGCCCTCTCGACCTGCATCTGGGTTCTTCTCGGCGCCGCCACCACCCTCACGGTGACATCGCCACTGGTGCCGGAGCTCCCGAGTATTGCCATCTCGCAGTACAGTCATGCGAGCGCGACGCATGAGGCGTCCATGAGCGGCGCGCCGTTCCAGGTCCGGTTCGACTAGACGGCCTAGGCGTTCCACTCGGCCCGTACCCCCCAATCGCGGGCTTCACAATTGGCCACTCGAAGGGCAACCTCGGGTGGCCGATTTGTGTCTGGTGCCGGGCTGAAATTCGGCTGTCCGCCCTCCAAGTCCCGCAGAACGGAGAGTGCCCGTTGCTCACAGGCCATGCATATCAATTGGTGTGCGGACGGGCCCGTCTGTGTCGGGGATACTCGACGGCCTAAAGCATGTCTCCCGAAAGTGGATACCGGTTTCGGGAAAAAAGACATGCTTCAACGAAGAGCTAGAGCATGGCGCGAATCAGAATGATCGCGACAGGCTCTAGGCTGCCGTGCGCTTGCGCCGCACCGATTTTCCATTGGGCGATGCCTCGCCCTGTTCGGGCATTGCGCCACCGCCGCTGCGCTGTTCCCGAGCCACCTGGACCAGGGTCTTGGGGTCGTCCGACCGTCGCGACAGGCCCTCGAAATGCGCACCTTCCTCGATCGACAGCAGCTGATGGTAGATGTCGCCATCGATGAACGATTTGGCGCGAAGCGTGACCTTGCTGCCATAGATGGCGCCGTTCACGCGGCCGCGCACGTGAACCTGATCGGCGAGTACGCCGCCCTGGACTTTGGCATTGGCGCCAATCGTTACGGCGTTGCAGGTGATGTCGCCTTGAACCTGGCCGTCGATCTGAATCTCGCCCTTCGACGTCATGGTGCCGGTGATCGTCACGTCTTCTCCGATCACCGAAAGCGACTGCGGCAGCGGCGTCGGTTCCGGCGGTGCGCTTGCGCGCGGCATGGCTGTGACCTGCGCCGGTGCGTTGACGCTCTGTGGCAGCTCCGCCGTTTCGACCGGCCCCTCGGTCACGACCAGATCGTCGTCAATTTCAGGTCTTGTTTTGAACATCCCAAATCTATCTCCGATTGCTCGGAGGACAGCCCCCTGTTCTCCATCCAGCTCCTTCAACTCGATATGCGACGACTGAACTGCGAACCGCCGGCCTCGGACTGCCCTACATGGGCTTGCACGTGTTTTCGAGGAACTTGAGTCCGTGCCCGACTGGGGCGAATCACTTGCGGGATGCTAGTATAGCTAATGCGATGATTCTGGCCACGAATTCCGCAGCCATTCTGCTGAAAA
>JAKSBI010000818.1 GCA_022361215.1 Hyphomicrobiales bacterium
AAGACGAAAAGCTCTTCTTCGACGCCAGGAACGAGACCGAGCTGCGCAAGGCCTATCGCGAGATCGCCATCCGCCTGACCAACCTGCGCATCACGCAGTAATCTTCTCCTGCACACCTGCGGAGAGGGCGCGGCCTCGGCCGCGCCTCTTTTTTTGCGGCCGCGCCGCCGGCTCCACGGGACTCATCCGCCCCACTCCCGTCATTCCCGCGAAAGCGCAGTGGTGTCCGGGATTCTGGGAGCGTGTCGGTCTGAATGGCAGCGACGGCCTTGGTTTCCGACCTGAAGGTGTGCCCCCGGACAGCCTTTCGGGCGGTCTACCGCGCCCTCGATTTTCGTCATGCCCGGACTTGATCCGGGCATCCATTCCATTGGCCTCTCGGCGAAATCGAGAGGAAACGGCATGGATTGCCGGGTCAAGCCCGGCAATGACGACGGTTGGGGACAGGCTGCGCTCAAATCCCGGACAGTCATGCGCGAAAGCGGGAATCCATTCCACATCACCACGCGGGAAGGACCATCGGTTCAGGTCCGAGCCTCTCGTGCTATCCCGACTGCGTCCTACGCCCTGCCGCTGCCGCCAATGGATTCCCGCTTTCGCGGGAATGACGGGGAAAATAGCGGTTTCTGGATTCTCCCCTCGACGCCGCGAATGGTCCCAGCAAAGCGGTTGCGCCTACTCCAGTTCCTTGGTCTTCAGGAAGGCCACGTCGGCGTTGCGCTCGATCATGGTGTTGAGCTCCCAGTCGCTGGCGGCCAGGAACACCGGCGCGTCGTCGCGGTCGCGCACGACGCTGCGCGACTGGGCCCTGATGAAGGCGTCGAGCGCCGCGTCGTCGTCGGCGCTGAGCCAGCGCGCCGCCACGAAGGGCACCGGCTCGAAGTCGAGCTCGACGCCGTACTCCTGCCGGGCGCGGTCGCGCAGCACGTCGAGCTGTAGCACGCCGACCACGCCGACGATCCACTGCGAGCCGATATTGGGCTTGAAGATCTGGATCAGCCCTTCCTCGGCCAGGTCCTGGAGGGCCTGGCGCATCTGCTTCACCCGCG
This sequence comes from Hyphomicrobiales bacterium, assembly GCA_022361215.1. Taxonomy (GTDB): domain Bacteria; phylum Pseudomonadota; class Alphaproteobacteria; order Rhizobiales; family Methyloligellaceae; genus JAKSBI01. The sequence continues at coordinate 1,050 of JAKSBI010000818.1, forward strand.
TGGTGTCGCCGAGGCGCACGCGGCGCAGGATCTCCGGCGCGAAGGCGGGCAGGCCGGTAAAGCGCAGGCTCTCGCCCTCTGTGAAGGTGTCGCCGACGCGCACGGTGCCGTGGTTCGGAATGCCGATGACGTCGCCGGGCCCGGCGCTCTCGGCGATCTCCCGGTCCTGAGCCACGAAGAAGATCGGGCTGTGCACCACCATGGTCTTGCCGGTGCGCACCTGCTTCAGCTTCATGCCGCGCTTGAACCGTCCGGAGCAGACGCGCAGGAAGGCGACCCGGTCGCGATGGTTCTTGTCCATGTTCGCCTGCACCTTGAAGACGAAGCCGGTCACCGCGTCCTCGTCCGGCGTGACGGTGCGGGCGTCGGTCGGGCTCGGGCGCGGCTCCGGCGCGTTCTCGGCAATCAGCCGGATCAGCGCCGTGACGCCGTAATCGCGGAGCGCGCTGCCGAAGGCCACCGGCGTCAAATTGCCGGCGCGATAGGCCTCCCGGTCGAACTCCGGATAGGCCGCCTGGCCCAGCTCGATGGTCTCGCGCGCGCCTTCCAGCACATGGGGCTCGACCAGGTCGTCGAGCTTGCCGTCGCCGACGCCCGAGCACGCCACCAGCTTGTCCGGCGCGCCGCCGCGTCCGTTGGCGCTGGTCGAGAACGTGTCGGTCTCCAGATCGTAGCAGCCGCGGAAGTCGCGCCCCATGCCGACCGGCCAGACGATCGGCGCCACGTCGAGCTGCAGCGTCTCCGCGACCTCGTCCATCAGCTCGAACGGGTGGCGCCCCTCCCGATCCAGCTTGTTGACGAAGGTCATGATCGGGATGTCGCGCAGCCGGCAGACCTCGAACAGCTTGCGCGTCTGGCTCTCGATGCCCTTGGCCGCGTCGATCACCATGATGGCGGAATCGACCGCGGTCAGCGTCCGGTAGGTGTCCTCGCTGAAGTCCTCGTGGCCGGGCGTGTCCAGGAGATTAAAGACCAGCCCTTCGTGCTCGAAGGTCATCACGGAGCTCGTGACCGAGATGCCGCGCTCCTGCTCGATCTTCATCCAGTCCGAGCGGGCGCGCCGCGCGTTGCCGCGCGCCTTGACGTCGCCGGCCAGGTGGATGGCGCCGCCCGCGAGCAGCAGCTTCTCGGTCAGGGTGGTCTTGCCGGCGTCCGGATGCGAGATGATCGCGAAGGTGCGGCGGCGGCTGTGCTCTGTGGTCATGGGCGGTCGGGCCGGTCTCAGGCTTGGGGCTCTCGATGGATTGTCGGCAAAGGCGCACGGCGCGCCCCTTCAGACAGCGTTCCCGCCGATTTGTAAAGAGCAGGGTTGCCCAGCCACTCTCCACTCGGCGTCATCCCGGCGCAGGCCGGGATCCATCCGGGCCGCAGCCCGCTCATACTCGGCTGTCGGCACAGGCGGTTTCGGCAAGCTCCTTAAATGGGCCTTCGTTCGGCTCAGTGCAAATCCACTCACGCCGGACGCGCGGAGACACGCGTGGATCCCGGCCTGCGCCGGGATGACGCCGGGGGTGGGGTTAGCCTTGACTATCCTTTCGAGGCTTCCGCGCTGGGGTCCTCCCAGAGGAAGCGGTCGTCGGCGCCGGGCAGCGCGACCAGGCATGCGTCGCGGCGGCCGAAGATCCGATAGCGGTTGCGGGCGATCCGGTCGTAGCCCCAGTCGCGCACGGGCCCTGGCAGCACGCGGAAGACGCCGGTCCAGCGCCAGCCCTTGAGCGCCCCCAGAATGCGCAGGATGGCGTCGGACTTCACATGGGCCTTGCCGCCGGTGACCAGCACGAAGGTCTCCGGGTCGTCCGGGTCGATGCCGTTCTCGGTCAGGAGCCGCCGGCCGAGGGGGCTCTGCGCCGGCACGAACAGAAAGCGCCGCTCCCGGTCCCGCGGCACGAGGAAGCTGACCCAGCCGTTGCACAGATGACAGACGCCGTCGAACACGATCAGCTCGCGCGCCTCCAGATCCCGGCCGGCAGTCTGGCTTTCGGTCATCCGCGTCCTCGAGTGGCCCGGGGGAAGCTTATCGGGTTCACGCTGCTCCCACAGTATGACATGCCGCGTTTGCAGCTATGCGACTCTGGGTCCCCACCTCCTCCGTCATTCCTGCGAAAGCAGGAATCCATTGGCAACAGCGGCAGAGCGAAGGACTTAGATGGTGTTGCGCGAGAGGTTCATCCGAGAGCCGATGGTCATTGCCGCATGGCGACGTGGAATGGAGTCCTGC
>JAKSBI010000692.1 GCA_022361215.1 Hyphomicrobiales bacterium
CCGGCCGGCTCGGGAGCTATGTCTACGACCGGGCGCACGAGCACGGGCTCATCGTCCGCAGCATCCGCGACGCCATCGCCTTCTGCCCGCCGCTGGTCATCTCCGCGGACGAGACCGGCACCATGCTCTCCCGCTTCTCCGCAACCCTGGACGATGCGATGGCCTGGGTCGAAGGCGGCATGGCGTCCTAGGGTCTGTGGCGGAGAGCCTGCCGATGGGCGTCATCGACCCGGCAACAGTCGAGTTTGCCGCCTAAGCTTCATTAGCTTCCTTCCTGGGCGGCACGGCCCGGCGGTGAGCCTCCCTCTCCCGCCGGGCCATTTACCTGGCCCAGCGGAAAGGCGCGAAGCACGCCGCGCCGGGCGCGCACCCGTGATCCGACCCCATGGCTCGGAAGTGCGCCGAGCGACATCCCGGCCCTGTAGCCGGTCCCGCAAAAGCACATTGCCAATCCGACGCCCCCCCTTTGATATAAGCGCCAAACGTCATCAGCCGACAAAGCGCGCGCAATGTACTATGCCCATTCTGCCCAAGATCTGGACGAGTCCCATTGGCAGGGATTGAAGCACCATCTCGAAGCTGTCGCGGACAGAGCCAAGCAGTCCGCCGAGAAGTTCGACGCGGGCGCATGGGCCCATGTCGCGGGCCTGCTTCACGACATCGGAAAATATTCGGACGCGTTCCAGGGCCGGCTGCGCGGCGAGGTCTCGCGCGTCGATCATTCGACGGCCGGCGCGCAGATGGCCGCCGAGAGATGGCCGACGGGCGGCAAGCTCATCGCCTTCTGCGTCGCGGGACATCATGCGGGGCTGGCGAATGGCGAGAACGGCGGATCCGTGTCGGCGCTGGCGGATCGTCTCGCCCGAACGGACATCCCCGCCCTGGCGCAGGCGTGGACGGACGAGATTCCGCTGCCGGATGCCCTCTCGGCCCCCGATCTCAAGACACGCGACAGCGCACGCACCGGCTTTCAGTTCGCCTTCTTCACACGGATGCTGTTCTCGTGCCTGGTCGACGCGGATTACCTGGATACCGATGCGTTCTATGCCCACCTGGAGGGACGCAAGAGCGCAAGAGGCGACGGCGCCGCGCTGGCCGCGCTGAAGGAGAAGCTCGACGAGCGCCTGGCAGAGATCGCCGCCGAGGTGCGCCAGGATCTCACGGATGTCAACCGGCAGCGCGCCGAGATCCTGGACCACGTGCGCGGCAAGGCCGCGCTCGAGCCGGGCCTCTTCTCCCTGACCGTGCCGACAGGCGGCGGTAAGACGCTGACGTCGCTCGCCTTCGCCCTCGACCATGCCGTCGCGCACGGTCTGGACCGGGTCATCTATGTCATCCCCTTCACGAGTATCGTCGAGCAGACCGCCGGGGTCTTCCGGGATGCGCTCGGCGAAGCGGCTGTGCTCGAGCACCACAGCGCCTTCGACGACGACAAGGTCGAGAAGCGCGAGGCACGGGACAAGCTGCGCCTCGCCATGGAGAACTGGGACGCCCCCATCGTCGTCACCACCGCCGTGCAGTTCTTCGAGAGCCTGTTTGCCAACCGTCCCGCCACGTGCCGCAAGCTGCACAACATCGCCAGGAGCGTCGTCATCCTCGACGAGGCGCAGACGCTGCCCCTGCCGCTCCTGCGTCCTTGCGTGGCCGCGCTGGACGAGCTGGCGCTGAACTACCGCACCAGCGTCGTGCTCTGCACGGCGACGCAGCCGGCGCTCGCGGAGGCCGCGGAGCTGCCGGACGGCGGCTTCGAGGGCGGCCTGCGCAACCTGCGCGAGCTCGCGCCCGAGCCGCGCCGGCTCTATACGGCGTTTCGGCGGGTCACGGTCGTGCAGGAGACGGCGCCGCTCGACGATGCGGCTCTGGCGCAGCGCCTCATGGCGGAGCGCCAGGTCCTGTGCATCGTCAACAACCGCCTGCACGCGCGCGCGCTCTACGACGCCATCGGCGACGGCGAGGGCGCGCTGCATCTGACGACGCTGATGTGCGCCAGACACAGAAGCGCGGTGCTCGCCCGGATCAAGCAGGACCTCGAGGCCGGCAAGCCCTGCCGCCTCGTCGCCACGTCGCTGATCGAGGCCGGCGTGGATGTCGACTTCCCGACCGTCTACCGGGCCGCCGCCGGCATCGACTCCATCGCGCAGGCCGCCGGACGCTGCAACCGCGAGGGCCGCAGAGCGCCGGACGAGAGCCGCGTCGTCGTCTTCGAGGCGCCCGATTGGACCGCGCCCGCGGCGCTCAGGCAGTTCGCCGCGGTCGGCCGCGGCGTGCTGCGCCGCCACGACGATCCGCTGTCGCTCGCCGCGGTTGGCGACTATTTCCGGGAGGTATACTGGCAGAAGGAGCAAGGCCCTCGCTCCGAGCTCGATGCGACGAACATTCTCGGGCGGCTGGGGGAGCGCGCACGCAGCCTGGACTTCCCCTTCGAAGACGTCGCGCGCGACTTCCGCGTCATCGAAAGCGGCCTCGATACGGTGATCGTCCCCTGGGACGACATCGCGAAAAAGGCCCTCAGAGACCTGGAGCACGCCGAGCGGGCCGGTGTCATCGCCCGCAGGCTGCA
>JAKSBI010000368.1 GCA_022361215.1 Hyphomicrobiales bacterium
ACGCCGCAGAGCATTTTCATCGCCATCCCCAACAGCAAGATCTGGTCGAACACGATCACGAACTACTCCATGCGCCCCAACCGCCGGCTCGATCTGACCATCGGTATCTCTTATGACGATGACATCGACACCGCCGTCGCGTTGCTGCTGGAACTGGTCAAGAAGGACGACCGCGTGCTGCCGGATCCTGAGCCGCGCGTGATCGTGAAGGCGCTCGGAGAGAGCTCGGTAGATCTCCAGATCCGCGTCTGGGCCCGGCGGCAGGACTTTTGGGATGTCCACTTCAAGCTGGTGCGGGATGCCAAATACGCCCTCGACGAGGCCGGCATCTCGATCCCCTATCCGCACCGGCAGATCGTCATGAGCGAGGCCGCGCCGGCGGCGTGACCGGCGTTGCGGCACACACAATTGTGCCGGCCGAAACGGCGCGGCCGGGTTGCGACGTCAAACCTGAACTATGAGAGTGTTGCCTAGCGGCGACCGCGCGACGGCGTCCGCGTGCGGGGCTTGCCCGGGATGAGGCCTTCGCGCTGCGCCCGCTTGCGGGCCAGCTTGCGCGCACGCCGAATGGCTTCCGCCTTTTCGCGGGCCCGCTTCTCGGACGGCTTCTCGTAGTAGTTCCGCAGCTTCATCTCGCGGAAAATGCCTTCGCGCTGCATCTTCTTCTTCAGCGCCTTGAGAGCCTGATCGACATTATTGTCGCGGACAACGACCTGCACGCGTCTCAATCTCCGGTTTCGAATTTGGACAGTATCGGGGCCGACGACACTCAGCGATGGCGGTGCCTGCCGTCCCCTGCCAGAGGCCCGTTTAACAAAAGGCCCGGCGATTGTCCATAGCAGGCTGGAGTCAACGTCGGGTTAAGGTTGGTGCCCTTGGGATCATGTCGGACGGGCGCCCATTGGCTCGCGCGCATTTTCCATAGCATCGACCGGTGCCGCGGTTGCCGCTCCGCAGCTTTCTCCTCGATCAGCGGCCGAATATCGCCCGCCGGTGGGGTGCAGCCGGCCGTGGTCAATCCCGCGGATAGGCTCGCTTTTCTTGCGAAAACGGGCCAATTGGCTTCAACCTGAACGCGAATTGATCCGGTTTCATCTTAAGTTTACCGATGTCCTGCACAGTCGCGTGTGGATGTGGATCGAGCCCGTAAAGGCGCCAAACATGGCACAACCGATGGAACGACGCTCGGAGAGCCGCCGCAAAGTCCTGTTGCGGGCCAAGGCGTCCGGCGTAGGAGAAACCCAGGCGATCGACTGCGTCATCCAGGACGCAAGCTTTTCCGGCTGCTGCCTTATCTCCGACGACGTCGACAAGCTGCCGCAGGAGATTTCTCTCGCTATCAGCGGTTTCGAGGAGACGTTCATCGCCCGGGTGGTCTGGCGCAAGGGCGACATGGCAGGGGTCGAGTTCGTCCGAGATGAGACCGCTGCCCATGTCCGTGGCACCGCGCAACCCAGCGCTGAGCCCGCACAGACGCCTGCGCCGGAGACCGGCGTCTGAAGCGCTTCTCCGCCCCCCTCCGCGTTGCCTCTCAGAACAGTCGCGTGACGTGGCCCATCTTGCGGCCCGGGCGGGCCTCGCGTTTGCCGTAGAGATGCACGGCCACGCCGTCGCGGCCGGCGAGCACCGGCCAGTCCTGCACGTCTGCGCCGATAAGGTTGGTCATCACGGCGTCGCTGTGGCGCGCCGTGGTGCCGAGGGGCCAGCCGGCGATGGCGCGAACATGGTTCTCGAACTGGCTGACAATGCAGGCGTCGATGGTCCAATGGCCGGAATTGTGTACCCGAGGCGCGATCTCGTTGACCATCAGCGGACGCTCGGCGTCGGCCCCGCAATAGAACATCTCGACGCAGAGCACGCCCACATAGTCGAAGTCGTCGACGATGCGCGCGGCGATGTCCCGGGCGGCGTCCTCGATGTCGGCAGGCAGGCCGGAGGGCACGCGCGATTCCGCCAGGATCTGGTTCTCGTGGCGGTTGCGCGAGGGGTCGTAGAACGAGACCGCCCCCGACCGGCCGCGCACGGCGATCACAGAGACCTCCGCCTCGAAAGCGATGAAGGCTTCGAGCAGGGACGGCACGCCGGCCAGCGCCGCCCGCGCCGTCTCCATGTCGGCCCGCGTAGCGATCTTGACCTGTCCCTTGCCGTCGTAGCCGAGCCGCCGGGTCTTTAGCAGCGACGGCGTGCCGATGGTCTCGACCGCGGCTTCGAGATCCCTCTCCGTATCGACGCAGGCGAAGGGCGCCACCGCAATGCCGTGGCTCTTCATGAACTCCTTCTCGATCAAACGGTCCTGGGAGACCTCGACGGCACGCACGGGAGGAAACACAGCCGACGCCCGTGCCGTGGTCGCCAGCGCCTCAGCCGGCACGTTCTCAAACTCCACCGTCACAACATCGACCGCCTTCGCGAACTCGAGCAGCGCGGCCTCGTCGTCATAGGCCGCGACGGTGTGGTGCAGCGCCCCCTCGAAGGCCGGCACGTCGGGCACGTCGCTGTAGATGTGGCAGGTAAGGCCGAGCCGGGCCGCGGCCATGGCCAGCATGCGTCCGAGCTGGCCACCGCCGAGAATGCCGATCGTGCCTCCCGGGGGAAGCGGGGCCTCAGCCGTCATCCGTCGGCGTCTCCGCAACGGCATCGGTCTGCGCCTGCCGCCAGGCGTCGAGACGCGTGGCCAGCGCGTCGTCGCTCAGGGCCAGGATCTGGGCGGCGAGCAGGCCCGCATTGGCGGCCCCGGGCTCGCCGATGGCCAGGGTGCCCACGGCGACCCCCGCCGGCATCTGGACGATGGAGAGCAGGCTGTCTTTCCCTGAGAGCGCGCGGCTCTGCACCGGCACGCCCAGGACTGGCAGCGGCGTCATGGCCGCGGCCATGCCGGGCAGATGCGCGGCGCCCCCGGCGCCGGCGATAATGACGTGGAGTCCGCGTGGCTTGGCGGACTTGGCGTAGTCGGCGAGACGGTCGGGGGTGCGGTGGGCCGAGACGATGCGCGTCTCGTAGGCGACGCCCAACTCGTCCAGGACGTGCGCGGCACGTTGCAATGTGGGCCAGTCCGACTGGCTGCCCATGATGATCCCCACGTGGGGCTGGCCGCTTGTCATTCGCTCCCCTGCCTTCCCTCGGAAAGCCGGCGATTATAGGGGGGGCAGATCGATTGGCAAGGCGGCAGCGGGCAGCACTTGTGGGCAAGCGGGTCGATTCGAATGTTTACGCCTTGGCCAGGGCCGCGTGAGATAATCGCGGCACCGAATCAGTGCGGGGCAAGCCCCGTGGGGGCTTGAGACGGCATGAGCCAAAGCAAGATCAAACCCGTGGCCGATCCCCGGCCGGATCAGCAGTCCGGCGAGACGGCACGCCCTGGGCCGGCCCAGGGCCGGCGCCGGCCGGTCGAGCGCAGGCCGCTGCCCGAGATCCCGAGCGGCGAGATGACCCCCCGGGTCCAGTCCGCCGTCATGGGGCTCATGGCGGAGCTGGATCAGCTCAAGGACCAGCTCAGTGCGGCCAACGAACGTGTCCAGGAGCTGGAGAGCATGGCGGACGAGGATCCGCTGGTTCCGGTTCTCAACCGGCGCGGCTTCGTCCGGGAGCTCGAACGCACTTTGGCCTACGCCAAGCGCTACGATACGACCGCCAGTCTGGTGTTCATCGATCTCGACGACTTCAAGGCAGTCAACGACCGGCACGGTCACACTGTCGGCGATGCGGCGCTCCGGCACGTTGCGGAGTTCTTGCTTGCCAATGTGCGGCGGTCCGACATTGTGGGTCGGCTCGGCGGCGATGAGTTCGCCATCGTGCTGCACCGGGCCGACGCATCGGCGGCGGAGAAGAAGGCCTTCCAGCTGGCTGGCGCAATCATTGCCCAGCCGCTCGTCTATGGCGATTTGGAGATCGCGCTCGATCTGAGCGTTGGGATTACCGAACTCGACGCGGCGGATACGGTGTCGGAGGCGCTGGAACGTGCAGACCGGGCGATGTACCGGCACAAGGCGCGCCGTAAGGCCGCATCGGTGTAAGCGGCGCGCAGCAGACTGCTGCGCTAGGCGATAATGTCGGGGAGCAGTTGGTCCTCGATGCGTGTGATTTCGTCTTTGATGTGCAGCTTCTTCTTCTTCAGGCGCTTGACTTGGAGTTGATCGGCGCGTCCCGAATCTTCGAGGGCGTCTATGGCGCTGTCGAGGTCTCGATGTTCCTGTTTCAGCCTTGCCAGCCTTTCGCGCAGTTCCTTGGCCTCCTCATGGTCCACCATCCGACGCCCTCATTCCGCTCCCCAGCTCCCGATGCGATAAAACAGGAAGTATTGCGGCGAATTGGCGCGTGCGCAAGAGCGTGCCCTGCTGGTGATCCAGCCCGGATCTCTCCCCTTTGTGCGGCCATGAGGCGGGCTTGGGCGATTGGACAAAAGGTCATCCATTTGTCACAATCGGCGGGTTCGGATGAAGCACGTTACGGAGGCTGTAATGGCGCTTGACGCACATCTCGCGGAATTGACTGAGAAACACAGTGCGTTGAAGAGGAAAATAGAGGAGGAGGCGGCTCGTCCTCTTGCAGATACCCTCAAAATCACCGAGCTGAAACGCGAAAAACTGCGAATAAAGGATGAGATTGCGCGGCTCAAAAGCCGCAGCAGCCACGTCGCATAGTCGAGGTTTCGGCTGTATACTGGTGAATTGCAGGCGCCGCGGATCTGGTCCGCGGCGTTTTGTTCAGAGCCCCCGGCGTGGGTAGCGGGGCTCCGCGGCCTCACATGTCTTTCGCCATCTCGCGCAGCTTGAACTTCTGGATCTTGCCTGTCGAGGTCTTGGGCAGCTCCGCGAACACCACGTGACGCGGACACTTGTAGTGAGCCAGATTGTTCCGGCAATAGGCGATCAGGTCGCCCTCGCTGACCTCGGCGCCGTCGCGGGTCTCGATGAAAGCGCAGGGCGTCTCGCCCCATTTCTCATCCGGCCTGGCGACCACTGCAACAGCCTGTACGGCAGGGTGCTTGTAGAGCACGTCCTCGACCTCGATCGAGGAAATGTTCTCGCCGCCCGAAATGATGATGTCCTTCGAGCGGTCCTTGAGCTGGATGTAGCCGTCCGGATGCATGACGCCGAGATCGCCTGAATGGAACCAGCCGCCGGCGAACGCCTCCTCTGTGGCCTGCCGGTTCTTGAGATAGCCCTTCATGACGATATTGCCCTGAAGCATGACCTCGCCGATGGTCTGGCCATCGGCGGGAACCGGCGCCATGGTCTCGGGGTTCCGGATGCTCAGCCCCTCGAGCGCGGGGTATCGGACGCCTTGGCGCGCCTTCTTGGCCGCCCGCAGGTCGCCCTCGAGGGCTTCCCAATCCGTCTTCCATTCGTTGACGACGGAGGGGCCGTAGGTCTCGGTCAGGCCGTAGACGTGGGTGACGTTGAAGCCGGCCTCGGCCATGCCGGCCAGCACGGACTCGGGCGGCGGCGCGGCCGCGGTGATGAACTGGACCGTGTGGGGGAGTGGGCGTCGTTCCTCGTCGCTCGCGTTCAGGAGCGTTGCCATCACGATCGGGGCACCGCAGAGATGCGTCACGCCGTGGTCGGCGAGGGCGTCGAACATGGCCTTGGCCCGGACCCAGCGCAGGCACACATGGGTGCCGGCCACGACCGAGACGGACCAGGGGAAGCACCAGCCGTTGCAGTGGAACATGGGCAGCGTCCAGAGGTAGATGGGATGCTTGCCCATGCCGCCGGCCACCACGTTGCTGTAGCCCATCAGGTAGGCGCCGCGGTGATGGTAGACCACGCCTTTCGGGTTGCCCGTGGTGCCGCTTGTGTAGTTGAGGGAGATCGCGTCCCACTCGTCGTCGGGCGGTGCCCAGTCGAATGCGGGATCGCCTGACGCGACGAAGTCCTCGTACTCGGCGGAGCCGAGCCGTTCCCCGTCCTGTGGGAACTCCGGATCGTCATAGTCGATCACCAGCGGGTCGACCTCGGCGATCGCCAGGGCCTCCTTGACGGTCGGCGCGAACTCGCGATCGGTGATCAGCAGCTTGGTGTTCGCGTGATCGAGCTGGAAGGCGATGATCTGCGCATCGAGCCGGGTGTTGAGGCTGTGCAGGACGGCGCCGGTCATGGGCACTCCGTAGTGGGCCTCCAGCATGGGCGGTGTGTTCGGCAGCATGACGGTGACGGTGTCGCCTTTGCCGATGTCCTTTTGCGAGAGCGCCGACGCCAGCCGCCGGCAGCGCGCGTAGAAGTCGCCATAGCTGCGCCGCATGCGCCCATGGATCATGGCGGTGTGGTCGGGAAAGGTGCCCGCCGTCCGCTCCAGGAAGCTCAACGGTGTGAGCTGCTGGTAGTTCGCTGAGGTCTTGTCGAGATGTTGCTCGAACGGGTTGCCGTTCATGCCAGGTCTCCTCCCGGACGTCGTTCTTTTCAACAGTTGTGCCGAAGCTAGCCTCAGCGCTGCGTGCATGCAATCGCGGGTCACATGGCCACGATGCCGAAGACCCCATCCCAGATGAGCTTTAGGGAAACCACGAAGACGAGCAGGTAGGCGAGCCGATAGAACAGGTCCGGCTTGATTACCCGCACCAGCCAAACACCGGCAAAGATCGAGATCGGCGCGAGCGGGGCGAGCACGAGAGAGGTCGCGAGATTCGACGCATTGAACTGACCGAGTGCCGCATAAGGTATCACCTTGAGCCAGTTCACGGCGGCAAAGAATATGACGGACGTGCCGGCAAACAGCAGGGGCGGCAGGCGTTGCGGAAGCAGATACATCTGCAGCGGCGGGCCGCCGGCGTGGGAGACGAACGAGGTGAAGCCCGCCACGGCCCCCCAGAAGGCACCTGCCAGCGGTCTGGGCCCGCCGGTCTTGGCCGAGCGCCTGGCCAGCCAATAGTCCAGCGAGAAAAGCAGCGCGACGATACCGACGATCAGCCGGACATGGGCATCGGAGACATGCTCGGCCGTGAACCATCCGATGCTGACGCCCACGACCGCTCCCGGGATGAGGATCTTGAGGTTCGCGGCATCCCAGATCCGCCGATAGGCCCACAACGCGAACACGTCCATGGCGAGTAGGATCGGTAGCAGGATGCCCGCAGCCTGGATCGGCGGCACGACCAGCGACATCAGCGGCACGGCCAACATGCCGAGCGCGCCCATGAAGCCGCCTTTGGCCAGCCCCATGATGACGACAGCGGGCACGGCGACGGCATAGAAGAGGGGGTCTGTGATCATGGTGGAAGGTCTGCCGCGCGCGTTCTTTGTTTTTCTAAAGCATGTCTCCCGAAAGTGGATATCGGTTTCGGGAGACATGCTTCAAGAAAGAGCTAGAGCATGGCGCGAATCAGAATGATCGCGCCATGCTCTGGGGGAGGTGCCGAGACAGCCGCTCGGTCCTTAGACGATTGGTCCTAATGCCATAGTCTACCGTGCGAAAGTCTACGCGCCGTGCGGTTGCAAATGGCGATCATGCATGAAAAGAAATTTGAGCCTGCGAGCTCTGTCTGGGGAGGACAGGCGCGGACAAGCCGCCGGACATGTGGAACGAGTCGGGAGGACATGATGTCAAGCCGCTATCATGAGGTTTACCAGGGCTGGAAGTCCGATCCGGAAGGCTTCTGGGCCGAGGCCGCAAAGGGCATCGATTGGGTGAAGCCGGCCGACAAGGTCTTCGATGGCGAGGCCGGATTGGCCGGCCGCTGGTTTGTCGGCGCGGAGTGCAACACCTGCTTTAACTGCGTCGATCGTCATGCGGAAGGAGGCCGTGCCGACCAGGCTGCCTTGATCTACGACAGCCCGATCACCGGCAACAAGAGGACGCTTACTTTCGCCGATCTCCTGGAGGAGGTGCAACTCTTCGGTGCTGTCCTGGAGGATCTGGGCGTTGGCAAGGGCGATCGGGTCATCCTCTATATGCCGATGGTCCCCGAGGCGGTGATCGCCATGCTGGCCTGCGCGCGCATCGGAGCGGTTCATTCCGTCGTGTTCGGTGGGTTCGCGGCCAACGAGCTTGCGACCCGCATCGACGACGCCAAGCCCAAGGTTATGGTCACCGCATCCTGCGGCATCGAGCCGGGCCGTGTCGTCGAATACAAGCCGCTGTTGGACCAGGCGATCGAAACGGCGGCATGGAAGCCCTCCGGCTGTGTCGTCTATCAGCGTCCGCAGGCGCAGGCGTCGATGATCGAGGGGCGCGATCACGACTGGGCCGCGCTTGTCGAGACCGCCCGCACCGCCGGGCGCAAGGCCGACTGTGTCACCGTGGCCGCGACCGATCCGCTCTATATTCTCTACACCTCCGGCACGACCGGTCAGCCCAAGGGTGTCGTCCGCGACAATGGCGGGCACATGGTGGCGCTCCATTGGACCATGAAGAACCTCTACGGTGTCGAGCCCGGCGAGGTCTATTGGGCTGCCTCCGATGTCGGCTGGGTGGTCGGCCACTCCTACATCGTCTACGCACCCCTGCTGCACGGTAACACCACGATCGTGTTCGAGGGCAAGCCCGTCGGCACGCCGGACGCCGGCGTGTTCTGGCGCGTGATTTCGGAGCACAATGTCGGCACCCTGTTCACGGCGCCGACGGCGTTCCGCGCCATCAAGAAGGAGGACCCGGGCGGCGATCTGATCGGTCAGTACGATCTCTCCGGGTTCCGGACCCTGTTCCTGGCCGGCGAGCGGGCGGACCCCGATACGCTCGAATGGGCCGAGGCCAAGCTCCGCGTGCCGGTCATCGATCACTGGTGGCAGACCGAAACGGGGTGGGCCATTGCGGCGAATGCGGTCGGTCTCGGAACCTTGCCTATCAAGCACGGGTCACCGACAGTGGCGATGCCGGGCTATGACCTTCAGGTCCTGGATGAGACCGGCGTCGAGGTTGCGCGCAACGCAACCGGCAACATCGCGATCAAGCTGCCGCTGCCGCCGGGCTGCCTGCCCAGGCTTTGGAACGCGGAGGAGCGGTTCCGCGAGAGCTACCTCACGGAGTATGACGGCTACTACAACACGTCGGACGCCGGCTACATGGACGAAGACGGCTACATCTACGTGATGTCCCGGACCGACGACATCATCAATGTCGCCGGACACCGGCTCTCCACGGGTGCGATGGAGGAGGTGGTGGCCAGCCATCCCGACGTTGCCGAATGCGCCGTGATCGGGATCGCGGACCAGCTCAAGGGTCAGATCCCGGCAGGCTTCCTGGTCCTGAATGCCGGAGTCGATCGGGATACGGGAGAGATCGAGCGGGAAGTGGTCGGTCTCGTGCGCGAGAAGATCGGTCCCGTCGCCGCCTTCAAGCTGGTGCTGACGGTGCATCGCCTGCCGAAGACCCGGTCCGGCAAGATCCTGCGCGCGACCATGCGTAGCATTGCCGATGGCCAGGAGTATCGTATGCCGGCAACGATTGACGATCCGGTCATCTTGAATGAGATCACGGATGCTTTGAGAGACAGGGGGATCCCAGCCTAACGCAGATTGCGCTGCATTGGGATGGTTTCCGTTGGCGTGAAAAGGCGCTAGCCTCGGCCCCGTTCGCATTCGAGAGCCCTACGGCAGAGAGGGCCAGAGGGGAGGTTATGTCTTTCGAGGACAAGGTGGTCATCGTCACCGGTGCCGCCCGCGGAATCGGGCGCGCCTGTGCCGAGCGGTTCGCCCAAGAGGGCGCCAACGTCGTTCTTGCCGACATCGACGAGGATCGCGGCGAGAAGGTGGAAGAGGAGCTCACGGAGGCGGGCCATACGGCGCGGTTCATTGGCTGCGACATTGCCGAGAAACTGGACATCCGCAATCTGATCGCTGCAACGCTGGAGGCGCACGGTCGGATCGACGTGCTCGTCAACAATGCTGCGATCCTGGACAGCGCGCCGTTTCTCGAGCTGGAGGAGGACGCCTTCGACAGAGTCCTGCGCGTCAATCTCAAAGGCACGTTTCTCATGGGACAGGCTGTCGCCAGGCAGATGGTGGCTCAGGTCGAGGAGGGGGATCCGCCGGGAGCCATCGTCAATCTGTCGTCCGTCAATGCCGTGTTCGCTCTGCCCGACCATGTCGCCTACACCATGTCCAAGGGCGGCATCGCGCAGCTCACCAAGGCTATGGCCCTGTCGCTCGCCGACCGGGGCATTCGCGTGAACGCCATAGGCCCCGGAAGCATCATGACCCCCATGCTCGAACAGGTCGCCGAGGACAAGGAGGCGATGGCGCGCATCATGTCGCGTACACCGGTGGGACGGTTTGGCGAAGCAGCGGAAATTGCGGCGATCGCCGTTTTCCTGGCAAGCCCCGAGGCCAGCTACATCACCGGTACCACGGTCTACGCCGACGGCGGGCGCCTTGCGCTCAACTACGTGGTGAACCCGCCGGACAGAAGCTAATCCAATCCATACGCCGGAAAGCCTATGACGCCTCGTCCGGCGCATCGGACGGCTCGTCCGACGCATCTGAGTCGTCCTCGAGCTTCAGCTCCTTGAGCTTGGCAAAGACGGATTCCGCTTCAGCCATGGCGTCCTCGGCTGTCACGGGCTCTTCAGAGGGCTGCGACGGGGCGGACGCGATACCGACATCGGCCAGCGTCGGCTCTGGCGTCGCTCCCGGCATATCCGCCGCGGCGATCAACGCGGCCACCGGCGGGTCTTCGGCCGGGGCGAGCGGCACGGCCGGCTCGCCGGTGGTCTTGTCGGCCGGCAACAGCGATCCGCCCTTGACCTGATCCTTTTCGGCTTCCTTCTGCTCACGCTCGAGACGCCGTGCGGCCCGTTTCACCTCTTTGTCCAGATCGGTCTGCGAGCACAGACCGAGGGTGACAGGGTCGCTCGGCTGTAGGTTGGGCGAGTTCCAGTGCGTGCGTTCGCGGATCGACTGTATCGTCGGCTTGGTCGTTCCAACCAGCCGCATGACTTGCGAGTCGCGCAGCTCGGGATGGCTGCGGAGCAGCCAGAGAATGGCGTTGGGCCGATCCTGGCGGCGGGAGACGGGCGTATAGCGCGGACCCTTCTTGGTCTCCACCACCGGGATCTCGACTTTCGCTTCTGCCAGCTTCAGCCGGTAGCTCGAGTCTTCCTGGCCGCGCTTGATCTCGTCTCGCGTCAACTGGCCCGACGCGATGGGATCCATCCCCTTGATGCCTTGCGCGACATCACCGTCGGCTATGCCTTTCACCTCGAGTACATGGAGGTTGCAGAATTCGGCGATCTGCTCAAACGTCAGCGATGTGTTGTCCACGAGCCAGACGGCCGTCGCTTTGGGCATCAATGGTTGTCGTGACATGGAAGAGTCCTCCGGTCTCCCGCCCCCTTCCGGCGCGAGAGCCCATAACGAATTTTGAAGGGGAAGACCCCGAATATAGGCGCGCCGGCGCTCAGAGGCAATCGCTGGAATCTCCGCGCCGACGGTCAGGGCGTCAGCACGATCTTGCCGATATGGGCGCTCGCCTCCATGTGCCGGTGCGCTTCGCTGGCATCGGACAGCGCAAAGGTGGCGTCGATCACGGGGGAGATCTTTCCCACCTCAAGCAATGGCCACACCCGATCGACCAGCGCTTCGGCAATGGCGCCTTTGACGGCAAGAGGCCGTGCACGCAGGGTGGAGCCCGTAAAGGTCAGGCGTTTCAGCATCAGGCGCGTGAAATCGACTTCGGCCTTGGCACCGCCGAGAAAGGCGATTTGAACGATGCGGCCGTCCGGCGCGGCGGCCTTGAAGTTCCGCTCGATGTAGTCGCCACCGACCATGTCGAGAATGACGTCGGCGCCGTGGCCGTCGGTGGCCCCTTTCACAACGTCGACGAAATCCTCCTCGCGGTAGTTGATGGCGCGCACGGCGCCGAGCTTTTCGCAAGCCTTGCACTTCTCCGGCGAGCCCGCGGTCGTCAGCACCTTCGCACCGAGCGCCGATGCGAGTTGAATGGCCGTGGTGCCGATTCCGCTCGAGCCGCCATGGACGAGAAGCCACTCGCCGGCCGCGAGCGCCCCGCGCTCGAAGACATTGTGCCAGACAGTGAAGAACGTCTCGGGAAGAGCGGCGGCCTGAACGAGATTGAGACTTGCGGGAACGGGCAGGGCGGCAACGTCGTCCGCAAGACAAAACTCCGCATAGCCGCCGCCGGAAACCAGGGCGCAGACCGAGTCGCCCACGGCGAAACGCCCGGTGTCCGGCCCGGTGGCGACGACTTTGCCGGCGATCTCCAGGCCGGGTATCTCCGAGGCGCCTTTCGGCGCTGGGTAGAGCCCCATGCGTTGCAGCACGTCCGGCCGGTTGACGCCGGCGGCCGCGACTGCGACGAGGAGCTGTCCCGAGCCGGGCTCGGGGACTGGCACCGTGCGCGCTTCTAGGACCTCTGGGCCACCGGGCTGCGCGATACCGATGGCGGTCATCTTTTTCTGGCTCATGGCGATTGTCGGAGAGGCTTGCGAATGATGTTCCGTGTCACATAGCTGCAAACGTTCCTGGCCTCAACCGTGGCCGCCCGTATCGGCCCTCATGGCCATGGTCCGCGAGCGTCGAAATCGGTCTAGAATGACTGTACGGACGATATGAGGAGAGCGCACATGGATCTCGAGGAATTGGAACCGCGAAAGAGCAAGGACTATGAGATCGGCGGCGACCTCTCGAATCTGTCGATCGAGGAGCTCAAGGCACTCGTCGCGAAACTGACATCGGAGATCGTGCGCATCGAGGACGCCGTTCGGGCGAAAGAATCGTCGATGAGCGCGGCCGACTCCGTCTTCAAGACCTAGGCGAAAGCGGGCATCTTCGACTGATCGCTTGCCAGCCTTCTCCGCGAAATCCGGCAGCTCAAATCGGCCCGACATCTGTTAAACCGCTGGCTTCCGGGTGGGGTGCCGAAAGCCACCGCCAATCTCCGCATAAGACTTCTTTACCCTTAACTCTTTGTTAGCAGTTGGGGGCTAAGGTTAAGGCCATCCAGTCATCTGGATACTGAGTGGCTCCTGTCCACTCTGTTTGACGCCTCCCTGTTAACTTCCTGAGCCGCCTTTGGCGGCTCTTTTTTTGTTCGACATGCCCCATCGTCAGCCAAAAATTAAGCAGCCGCGATTAACCTTGGTTTCGGCTTGGGGGGCTGGGGCTTGGCCCAAACAAGAAAACGGCACACATTATGCTTTGTGACAGCGTAATGTATGCGTGGGTAGCGTAAAGCGAGTAAGCCATGTCCGACAGCTGGAATGCCGACACCCGGGACAGCGTGACCATTCCCTTTGGTCAGAAGTACGCGGAGTCCGAGCAGTTTAAGAGCGTCTTCCGCGAAGGTATGGCACTGGTGGAGGAGACCGCAGCCTATCTCGACGGCGATGGACGCCGCGAAGCCAAGGCGCTGACACCGCCCGCTTCACTCGCCTATGCGACGGAGAGCATGCGGCTCACCACGCGGCTGATGCAGCTTGCGTCCTGGCTCCTGATTCGTCGTGCGGTCAACGAAGGCGAGCTGACGCCGCAGCAGGCCCTCGACGAGGGCCACAAGGTCAAGCTCAAGCCGGTCGGCAATCCGGCGCGCGCGGTCGGCTACAACGAGCTGCCGGAGCGTCTCAGGGCGCTGATCGAGGCCAGCCACCGCATGCACGAGCGCATTATCAAGCTCGACACCTTGATCCGCACCGAGCAGGCCGAACAGGCTCCCACGGCCGCCAATCCGCTGGGCGCTCATATGGCGCGGCTTAAGGCCACGTTCAACGCCGTCGAAGCCGACGATCCGAAAGAGAAGAGCTAACCGATCAGCGGGCCCACCAGCCCGCTATTTGATGAAGCCTTCGTACTTCTTCTTGAAGCGGCTCAGGCGTCCCCCGCGGTCGATCAGATGTTGACTGCCGCCGGTCCACGCAGGATGCGTCTTGGGATCGATGTCCAGGGTGAGCGTGTCGCCCTCGGCCCCGTAGGTCGAGTTGGTCTCGAACTCCGTCCCATCCGTCATCACGACCTTGATCTTGTGATAGTCGGGATGAATGTCCTTTTTCATCGTCAGACCCTCTAGGGCGTTCGCCGTCGCGAAGTTACGTGTTGCGCGTGTCTATATCGGAAGTGCCGAGGAGGGACAAGTCGCCGCGGCCATCCGGCGCACCTGTCGATTAACGGATCGGCCAAGAGAAGGCTTGCCTCGAAATGCCGCGCTCGGGCATGCTCCGCCGACTTGTGCACGCGTCCTTTGAACATGGCAACACTGCAATCCGAAGCAGAGACAGGAACGGAGAAGGGTGTGCCGGCGTCCGACGCGCTTGAGGACGTTAAGCGCGAGGAGGCTGCCGCACGTCGACGCTCGCTGCGGCCACTCGTTGTGTTCTGGCCCTATCTGGCGCGCTACCGGGCTATGCTGGCCGTCACCCTGGTCGCGCTGCTCATGGCGGCCGGCGCGACGCTGGCGGTGCCGATGGCCGTGCGCCGCATGATCGATCTCGGGTTTTCGGCAGAGAACGCTGCCTTCATCGACCAGTACTTTGCGATGATGCTTGCCGTCGGACTCGTCCTGGCGGTCTCGAGCGCGGCGCGTTTCTATTGCGTCAACTGGCTCGGCGAGCGTCTTGTTGCCGATCTGCGCCGGGACGTCTTCGCTCACCTAACACGGCTGAGCCCCGCCTTCTTCGAGAAAACGCATTCGGGTGAGGTCATGTCGCGCCTGACCGCCGACACGACCCAGATGAAGACGGCGGTGGGCGTGGCCGCTTCGCAGACGCTGCGCAATTTCGTGCTGATGGTCGGCGCGGTGGCCATGATGATCATCACCAGCGCGAAGCTCTCCGCGCTCGTGCTCGTCGCCATTCCCGTGATCGTGCTGCCGCTCGTCGCTTATGGCCGGTCCGTGCGCCAACTCTCGCGGCGGGCGCAGGACACGCTCGCCGATGCGTCCGCCTATGCTGCCGAAAATCTCGCGGCGGTTCGCACCATGCAGGCGTTCACCCATGAGAGGTCAGCGGTTGGCCGCTTCACCGGCGCCGTCGAGCGCTCTTTCGATGCCGCCCGAGAGCGCATGCGCGCGCGCGCCGGCTTGACGGCGCTGGCCATCTTCCTGGTCTTTGGAAGCATCATCGGCATTCTCTGGTATGGCGCCCAGGAGGTACTGGCGGGCACGATGAGCGGCGGTCGCCTTGGACAATTCGTGCTCTATGCCGCTCTGGCGGCTGCGGCCATGGGCGAGCTCAGCCAGGTTTGGGGAGAGATCCAGCAGGCCGTCGGTGCCGCCGAGCGCCTGTCGGAGCTGTTGAACGCGCGATCCGCTATCGCGTCTCCTGAAAAGCCGAAAGCGCTGCCGAAGCCGGCGGAAGGACGCATCGCCTTTGAGAATGTCAGCTTCTCCTATCCGTCTCGCACGGACGTGATCGCTCTCGATGGCATCTCGTTCAAGGTGGAACCCGGTGAGACCCTTGCCATCGTCGGGCCATCGGGCAGCGGCAAGAGCACGATCTTCAGCCTGCTTCTGCGCTTCTACGACCCCGATGCGGGAGAGGTCCGGGTCGACGGCGTTCCGGCGAACGAGGCCGATCTGGATGAGCTGCGTTGCCGCATGGCGCTGGTTCCGCAGGAGACGGCTCTCTTTGCGGAGACGGTGGCCGGGAACATCCGTTACGGCGCGCCCGGCGCGAGCGAGGAGGCCGTGCGGGAGGCGTCGCGGGCCGCGCTGGCGGACACGTTCGTCTCGGACCTGCCCCAGGGCTACGACACCGAGCTAGGGGAGCGCGGCGCGACGCTGTCAGGTGGCCAGCGCCAGCGCCTTGCCATCGCCCGCGCGGTTCTGCGCAATGCCCCCATTCTGCTTCTGGACGAGGCGACCAGCGCCCTGGATACCGAAAGCGAGAAACTGGTGCAGGCGGCACTCGACCATGTCATGGAGGGCCGCACCACGCTGGTCATCGCGCATCGGCTCTCCACCGTGCTTCGGGCCGACCGTATCCTGGTGCTGAGCGGAGGCCGGATCGTGGAGCAGGGAACGCATCGGAGCCTCATGGAAAAGGGTGGCGTCTATGCGCGTCTGGCCGAGTTGCAGTTCGATGTCAGCGCCGAGGTCTGACGAGCCTTGGTCCAGGCAGGCCAGGGACCGGGACAAGGCATGATTGTGCTCAGAGTTGCCACGCCGGACGATCTCCCGTGGATCATGACGCAGGAGCGCCGGCCGGAGTTTGCCGCCTACATCCACCGCTCCAGCGAAGCGCAGCATCGCCAGCGGATGTCCGATCCGGACCGGGTCTATCTCATCGCCGAGGATGAGAACGGCATCGGCAGGGGCTTTGTCCTGCTGGCGGGGCGGCAGGCAGGAGAGGGCGGGATCGAGCTGGCGCGCATGGCCGTGACCGAGCCCGGTCAGGGCCTCGGCGCCGCGTTGCTGTCGGCACTGATCGATTGGATCATGAATGAGCTCGAGCCGACACGGATCTGGCTCGACGTGTTCGAGGACAACGAACGGGCGCGGCGCGCCTACCGGAGAGCCGGCTTCGTGGAAACCGGTCGCCTGCCCGACCCGGTCGAGCGGCCGGATGGCACGGCGGCGCATCTCTTGCTGATGGACTACCGCCCCGACACGTCGGACGGTCCGGCTATTTCTCGGTCAGCTTGAGCTCGATGCGCCGGTTGCGTCTGAGGCCCTCTGCGGACGTGGCCGTATCGAGCGGCTGGAATTCGCCGAAACCGGCCGCGACCAAGCGCTTGGCCGGGACGCCCTTGCTGATCAGATGCCGCACGACCGAGATGGCACGCGCCGAAGACAGCTCCCAGTTCGACGGGAACTGGGCCGTGGCGATCGGGTTGACGTCGGTGTGTCCATCGATCCGCAGTACCCAGTTGAGCTCCGAAGGGATCTCGCCCTCGATCTGACTGAGGACCTGGGCCAGCTTGTCGAGCTGGGCGATTCCCTGCGGATTGATCTCGGCCGAGCCTGAGTCGAACAGCACCTCGGCCTGGAAGACGAAGCGGTCGCCGACGACCCGGATCTCGTCACGGTCGCCCAACACCTCGCGAAGGCGTCCGAAGAAGTCGGAGCGATACTTGGCCAGCTCCTGTACCTTACGGGCCAGCGCAATATTCAGCCGCCGCCCCAGGTCGGCAATTTGGGTCTGGCTCTCGCGATCGCGCTTCTCGGAGGCGTCGAGCGCCTCCTCGAGGGCGGCGATCTGGCGTCTGAGTGCCGCGAGCTGCTGGTTGAGGAGCTCGACCCGCGCCAGCGCTTCGGTGCTGATCGTCTTCTGTTCGTCGAGCTCGGAGCTGAGTGCGCGGACGCGGCCTGCCGCCTCGTCCGATTTGTCGCCGGCCGCGCCGAGCAGGCCCTGCAGCCGCGTGTTCTCGGCCTGGGCCGACGATAGCGTCGCGGTGAGTGCCGCGACCTCGTCCTGCAGCGATTTCTTGCCCGAGCGCTCGAGCGCCAGCAGCTCCGTCAACTGAGCGATCTGCCGGTTCAGGCGCTCCAGCGCCGTATCCTTGCCGCTCGACTCCAGGGTGACGAAATGCTGCACGAGCATGAAAACGGAGAGCAGGAAGGTCACGACCAGCAGCAGGGTCGCCATGGCGTCCACGAAGCCCGGCCAATGATCGGCTCCGAAGCCGCGCCGGTGTGATCGCGCCCAGGCCATGGGTTAGCTGCCCTTTCCCCCGACCTTGTTGGGCAGGTTCGCCTTCTCGGAGATGTCCTTGAGCACTGTCGCCAGCTCCTGCTGTTGCTGCGCCTGCTCGTCGACCCATTCGCGCACTACCCGTTGCTCGGCACGCATCTGCTTGATCAGTTTTTCGACGCCGCCAGCAAGGTCCTTTACCGCCTCGCCGGAGTTGTCATTGAGAAAGCCCATCTCGATCTTGTTGCCGAGATCGGCGATGGACCGTTGCATATCGAGGAGGGCGAAGCGCAGCTGCTGGGGCGAGCCCGAGGTGTGGGCGTCGCCGGCCTGCAGCTCGGTGATGCTGGAAAGCCAGTCCTCCAGCTCGTTGTAGAAGCGGTTCTGCGCCTGGCTGGCCTGCAGGTCCAGAAATCCGAGCACCAGCGACCCTGCAAGGCCGAAGAGCGACGAGGAAAACGCCGTGCCCATGCCGCGCAGCGGGGCTTCGAGACCGGTTTTCAATTCTTCGAAGACCACCAGGCTGTCCGTCGTTCCGGCGCCGAGCGTCCCGATCGTGCGGCCGACCGAATTGATCGTCTCGAGCAATCCCCAGAACGTGCCCAACAGACCGAGAAAGATCAGCAGACCGACCAGATAGCGCGAGATATCGCGCGCCTCGTCGAGCCGCGAGCCGATCGAATCCAATATCGAGCGCATGGCCAGCGTCGACAGGGAGACCTGTCCGGTGCGGTCGCGCAGCATGGTCGCCATGGGCGCCAGCAGCTTCGGTGGTCGGTCGACGGTCAGCCCGGGATCTGCGATCCGGAAGCTGTTTACCCAGCGGATCTCGGGATAAAGGCGCAGTATCTGGCGAAAGGCATAGGCGATTCCGATGAACAGCACGCCCAGGATCAAGCCGTTCAATCCCGGATTGGCCAGAAAGGCCTGCCACACCTGTGCATATAGGATGGCCGCCAGGAACGAGACGAGGATCAGAAAAAGAACGATCCGCCACAGATAGACTTGCGGCTTGGTCAAAGATTGTTGGACCGGATTGGGCGCCATCAGAGTTCGCTGGTTTGCTGCAGGATCAGTAGACACTCACGCCACGCCTTGTCCCTTTGGGGTCCTGCACGCTTTGGCCGTTATCTCGCCGCAGATGCCAGAAGACCCTGCGGCCGGTTCCGAGCCCTCGCGCCACCAGTTGCGCCCGGGGTTTCGCCCAATTCCCATGACCGTTGATATAGGCCAAATTCGCAAAACTGGCATCCGCAAAGTGACAGTTCGCGCGCCCTACCTCGTTTCGAGCACGAGTTCGACCACGCGCCATGGAACATTAGCGGATTAGTTTGACTTGAAAAACGGCAACTTCATGCCCCGGACAAGATCGATGTCCGGATTCAAGCTGCAGCGGCGCCTCGGCCCAGTATCGGTAGGAGGCCGCCATGCACGGTTTCGTTGCCGGCAAGGACCGCGCCGGTCTCCAGCATTCTTTGCCCCCCCTCGGGATCCGAGACGAAGCCGCCGGCCTCGCGAACGAGCACGATGCCGGCCGCCATGTCCCAGGCCTGAATGCCGCGCTCCCAGTAGCCGTCGAAACGCCCTGCCGCGACCCAGGCCAGATCGATGGCGGCCGATCCGGTCCGCCGGATGCCGACCACATGGGGCATGACCTGTGCGCAGTCGCGCAGGCCGTCTTCCGCGCCGGGCCGCGCGCCGTCGGGATTGCCGGTGGTCACCAGGCAGTCCTTCAGCTCGCGCCGGGCCGTCACCCTGATGCGCCGGTCGTTGAGAAAGGCGCCCTTGCCCTTTTCCGCCGTGAAGGTCTCGTCGCTGACCGGATTGTAGACGAGCCCGGCCACCAGCTCGCCGTCGCGCTCCAGCGCCACCGAAATGGCGAACAGGGGATTGGAATGCAGGAAGTTGGTGGTCCCATCGAGGGGGTCGATGATCCAGCGATGGGTCTTGTCGGCGCCGTCGACCGAGCCGCGCTCCTCCATGAGAAAACCATATCCGGGGCGCGCTCGTGCAAGCTCGTCATGCAGGATCTGCTCGGCGCGAAGATCGGCCGCGCTCACGAAATCGCCCGGCCCCTTGATCGAGACTTGCAGATGCTCGACCTCGCCGAAGTCGCGCGCCAGGCTCCGGCCGGCCTTTCGCGCGGCGGTGACCATGATGTTCATCAATGCGGAAACCGGCATCGGACGTGGCCTTTCGTTGCAATGCCACCGAGCCTTCGAGAGGCGGCGTCAGTCTGCGCGGCGGACGTAGGTGATCTCGTTGGTGTCGACGACGATCTTCTCGCCGGTCTCCACGAAGGGCGGAACCATGACCCGAACGCCATTGTCCATGACAGCGGGCTTGTAGGACGAGGCCGCCGTCTGGCCCTTGACGACGGGCTCGGCCTCGACGACCTCCAGCGTCACCTGGTCCGGCAGGGAAATGCCGATCGGCTTGCCCTCGTGGCTCTCGAGCGTCACCTGCATGCCATCCTGTAGAAATGCGGCACGGTCGCCCACGAATTCGTTCGGCAGCTGAATCTGCTCGTAGCTGTCCAGATCCATGAACACCAGCATATCCCCGTCGGCATAGAGAAACTGGTGATCCTTCTGTTCGAGACGGACACGCTCGACCGTCTCGGACGACCGGAAGCGTTCGTTGAGCTTGGTGCCGTCGATCAGGTTCTTCAGCTCGACCTGAGCGAAGGCGCCGCCCTTGCCGGGTTTGACATGCTGGATCTTGACCGCCGCCCACAGCCCGCCCTTGTGCTCGATCACATTGCCGGGCCGAATTTCGTTGCCGTTAATCTTCATCCGATGCGTCTTGTCTTGTGCGCCGCCAAAGACGCCGCTGCCACTGCGAAGCGTTGCCGCACGAGATAAATCATGATGGGCGGGGCGGCAAGCCGTTCGACGCGCCGTCTAACGCAACGCCCGTTGCGTGCTCCAGTCCTCGGCGGCCTTCTCGGCTGCAAGGCGTTGCGCCTCGGTGAGCTTGCTCAACATGAAATCGAGTTGGAAGTCGCTCACTCCGGCAGCGCGGGCCAGCATGTGCCACTTGGCAGCCTCCATCATGTCCGCCTTGAGCGCCACGCCGTGGGCATAGAGGCGTGCCAGGCGGTTCTGGGCGACGGGATTGCCTTTGCCAGCGGCGGATTTCAGGTAGAAGGCCGCTCTGTCCTGGTCCTTGGCGACGCCGCGGCCTTTGAAGAGCATGATGGCATATTCGAGCTCGGCGGCGCTGAGCCCGGCATCGGCCGCGCGGCGCGTCCATTCGGCCGATTTGCGCAGATCGCGGCCGACGCCCTTGCCGTCGGCATAGAGCGCGCCGAGGTCGTACTGTGCCTGAACGTTGCCCTGCTCGGCTGCCTTGGTCAGCCAGTGTGCAGCCTCTTTCAGATCCTGCTTGCGTACGCGGCCGTCGATATAGACCAGGGCCAGATTGTACTGGGCGGTTGCATGCCCCTTTTCGGCCGCCGTCTCGAAGAGCTTCGCGGCGCGAACGCGGTCTTTTCCGATGCCGCGTCCTTCGGTCAGCAAGAGAGCCAGGGCAAACTGAGCGTTGACGTCGCCCAGCTTGGCACCCTTCTCGTACCAGGTCGCGGCTTTGCTGTAGTTGCGCGCCACGCCCAGGCCCCTCGAATAGATCTCTCCGATCAGCGTATGCGCTTCGGGTTCGCCCCGTGTGGCCGCCTTCTCCGCCTCCTTCAGCGCCGTCAGGTACTGACCGCGCTCAAAGGCCGCAAAGGCCGGGTCCGAAGGGGCGGCCGTGGCTGCGCCCGCGCCCGCGGCGAGCACGGCCGTTGCAAGCAGGAGCGTCTTCCAGCCGCAGGAGATGGTCATGCCGCGGTCCTTGCACGGCTCAGCGAGAGATGCAGTGTGCTGATGGCGTCGAACGGGGCCTCGGTCGTAGCGCCCAGGAACCCGTCGCCAATGGCAATGAAGTCAGCGCCCCGCTGCGCAAGCGCGCGGGCCTGTTCCATCGTGTCGACCTGCGAAGCGACGCAGGGGACCTCGAAGATCTCGGCCCACCAGCCAATCAACTCCTCCTGCGCGCCGTCGAATGCCACATAGTCGGCACCAGCCTCTGCCATGACCATCGCGGCATGTCGTGACGTGTCGCAACGCGCGCCCACCATGGCGTCTGCGCCAAGCCGCTGTCTCGCGATCTGGTAGGCGCTCTCGTCCGCATCGATTTCGACACCGTCCGCACCGAGTTCCGCGGCCGCATCGATGTTGTTTTCCAAGAGCACCGGAGTTTCGCGTTCGTGGGCGATGCCGATCAGGTGACGGGCCAGGTCCGGGTCGATTGGGCTGCCGTGATCGGACTTGAGCAGCAGGCAGGCGACCAGGCCCTGATCAAGGACAGGCTCAAGCCACGCCACCAGGCGGCTGTCGGACCTCGGCGAGATCACGAGATAAATGCTGCTGCTCTCCTGCACTTCGCTCACCGCTGATGCGAACGGTGTCCCTTCGACCATGGCCCCGGGGTCGAAGCGCCGGATGATGTGGCCGATTGCGGCCAAAAAACGTCTTGCGGCGTCAGGCGGCCTGTTCCAGCTCCGTGTTCCACTGACCCGAGGCCGCGAGGCCGTTCATTCTGGCACGATGTGCGAAGGCCGACTGGGCCATCGCCTCGTTCTCCGCCTTTCCGCCCCACGCCTTCAGGGCCGCGGCCTGCAAGGCGCGCCCATAGGAGAAGGACAGGGCCCACGGGCTGTCGAACATCGCATTCATGGCCGAAAGGTGCGCTGTCGCGTCCTCGTCGGATTGCCCGCCCGACAGGAAACAGATCCCGGGCACCGCGGCCGGAACGGTCCGTTTCAGGCACATGACCGTTTTCTCGGCCACCTCCTGCACGCCGGCCTGGGCCGGGCAGTCGGACCCGGACAGAACCATGTTCGGCTTCAGGATCGTGCCTTCGAGCTTCACCCTCTGCTCGTAGAGCGCGGCGTAGACCTCGCGCAATGTGAACTCGGTCACGTCGAAGCAACGATCGATGTCGTGGTCGCCGTCCATCAGGACTTCGGGCTCGACGATCGGGACGATGTTCGCGTCTTGGGCCAGCGCGGCATAGCGCGCGAGCGCATGGGCATTGGCGCGAATGCAATAGGCGCTCGGCATCGCGGCGCTGCCCTGCGAGCCGATGGTGATCACGGCGCGCCACTTGGCGAAGCGGGCGCCGAGCTCGTAGTACTCCGCATAGCGCTCGCGCAGTCCGTCGAGCCCTTCGGTCACCTTCTCCCCGGGAGCGCCGGCCAGATCCTTGGCGCCCTTGTCCACCTTGATGCCGGGTATGGCGCCCGTGTCCGAGATGATCTGCACCAGCGGCGTGCCGTCCTTGGCTTTCTGGCGCAACGTCTCGTCGAACAGGATGACGCCGGAGATGTAGTTCCGCATGGCCTCGGTCGAACGGAACAGCATCTCCCGATACGCGCGTCGGTTGTCCTCGGTCGACTCCGTGCCGATAGAGTCGAAGCGCTTCTTGATGGTGCCGGTGCTTTCATCCGCCGCGAGGATGCCCTTGCCGGCCGTCACCATTGCCTGAGCGACGCTTTCAAGTTGCTCGGTCATGTGTGGTTCCCCTGAAGTCTCCGCCTCACTGCCCTATGAACGGTTTGCAGCGCCGGGTGTCCCGGGCTAGCCCAGCTTCCCCACCGCCACGGCCGTGTCGCACATGCGGTTCGAGAAGCCCCATTCGTTGTCATACCAGGATAGCACACGGACGAGCTTGCCATCGACGATCTGCGTCTGGGTGAGATCGAAGGTGGACGAGTTCTGATTGTGGTTGAAGTCGATGGACACCAACGGCTGGTTGACCACGCCGAGCACGCCTTTGAGCTCCTGCTCGGCGGCGCGCTCCATCGCGTCGTTGATCTCCTCGACGGACGTCGAGCGTCCGGGCGTGAAGGTGAGGTCGATCAGCGACACGTTGGGTGTCGGGACCCGCACGGCCGTTCCGTCCAGCTTGCCGGAAAGCTCGGGCAACACCAGCCCGACCGCCTTGGCGGCACCGGTCGAGGTGGGGATGATCGACATGGCGGCCGAACGTGCCCTGCGCAGATCGCCATGCGGCGCGTCCAGAATGCGCTGATCGCCGGTATAGGCGTGCACCGTGGTCATGTAGCCCTGCTCGATGCCGCACGTTCTGTGCAGCACCGCGGCCACGGGGGCAAGGCAGTTCGTGGTGCACGAGGCGTTCGACACCACCTTGTGGTCCGCCGCGAGCTTGTCGTGATTGACCCCATAGACGACCGTCAGGTCGGCGCCCTTCGAGGGGGCCGAGACCAGGACACGCTTGGCGCCGGCATCCAGATGCGCGGCGGCCTTGTCGCGGTCGGAGAAAATGCCCGTGCACTCCAGTGCCACGTCGATACCGAGATCGCCCCAAGGCAGTTTGGCTGGATCCCGCTCCGCCAGCACCTTGATCGGGCCCGTTCCGATATCGATCGTATCGCCGTCGACTGCGAGCTCGCCCCGATAGGGCCCGTGAACGGAGTCGTAGCGGAACAGATGCGCGTTGGTCTCCACCGACGTGATGTCGTTGACCGCTACCACTTCGACGTCGGTGCGCCCCGCCTCGGCGGCGGCCCGCAACACATTCCGGCCGATCCGGCCAAACCCATTGATTGCTACTCGAATTGCCATTGCCCATCTCCAACGCGCGGACGCGTTGCGCCAACGCCCCGCCACTCTCGATAGTCCAGGGTGATGCCGCGTCGAATGCCGATTTGTCGCTTGAGCCCCTGGATGATTTCACAGGCGCGACGCGGTACGGAACGACCGCATGGATCCATCGTGA
The DNA here is from genome assembly GCA_022361215.1 of Hyphomicrobiales bacterium. Lineage (GTDB taxonomy): Bacteria > Pseudomonadota > Alphaproteobacteria > Rhizobiales > Methyloligellaceae > JAKSBI01. The sequence goes on from JAKSBI010000368.1 coordinate 24,296, forward strand.
TTCGGATGCCGATGCCGTCGGCCGATGCCAAAAGTGGGGCTCGAAACGCCACCGCCGCCGACCCGGCCTGTCTCCGTCGGCGGCCAAAATGCTCAGATGTCCGTCTCAAGTCAATGTCTTGCAGCGTTGTGGCGACGCTTCGACGCGGAACTGTTGACGCCTCAATCGGCAGCCGCCTAATCTGCTGGCCAGCGAATTCGATGCGGTTCGCTCTTCGGGGGTCTTAGCGGGGCGACCACGGAACGAGGTACGAGAAGGGGATGGGCAACCCGGATGCAATCGAGGAGGCCACGTCGCGCCTTTCCACGGCTTTACAGGCGCTTGAAGATTCAGTGATGCGCCAGATGCGGCAGGGACAGACAATCGACGACCTGCAGGAGCAGATCCGTTCGCTGACGGTAGAACACGAACGCCTCGTTGCCAGTCTCGAGGCGGAGCGTCAGCGTGCCGACAGGCTGCAGGCCGCAAACGGCGAGGCGTCGAACCGCCTGGACACCATCATCAATTCGGTGAAGAGCATTCTGCAGACGGGGTGAGGGACGGTGTAGTGCGTGCGGTCCTGTGCGTTGGGAGATTAGGTCATGGGGCAGGTCAACATTACGCTGAACGGCCGGACGTACAATCTGGAATGCGATGACGGCGAGGAAGACCATCTGATTCGCCTGGCGGGCCAGATGAGCGAGAACCTGCAGTCGTTGAGGAGCCGGTTCGGACAGGTTGGGGATGATCGGCTGTTGCTCATGGCCGGGCTGATGTTCGCCGACGAGCTGTCCGAGACGCGCAGGCGACTGGAGGAGCTGCAAGGCAAGCTGGCCGAAATCGGCCGCGACCGGGCGGTCGCGGACGAGCAGACCGACGTGGCCCAGGCAGAAGTGGCCGAGAGGATCGGCTCGGCCGCAGATCGCATTCAGGAGTTGAACGCACAGCTCAACGGTCGCTCGTCTCCTGCCGAGCAGGAATGACGCGCTGGTACTGGACTATTTACGATTCTTTCCTACATTGCCTCTCGCAGGGCTGCGAAGTGCGTTAGGTGCCTTGTTCCCTGGGGCCTATAAGATTCCTTAGGGAGCTGACCCTGAGTGGGATCGTGGTCTCATTCACTCGGCGCCCACCTACGCAAGTAGGGACCCATAGGGATCGACTGCACCGACGGCTTCGCCGGCCTTGCATCCAGGCCTGACCGGCGTTTTGCGATTTCCCGGCGGAAACAATCCTGTTGCAACATGCGCATGCGGCTGCTTGATAGCGGCGATGAACGACCTCGCGACCATCAAGGACGCCAAGGCCGCGCTGCGCGTCGAGGCTGGCCGCCGGCGCGCCGGGCTGGATCCTGCGGACCGGGAGGCGGGCGCCCGCAAGGTCGCCATTGCCGGTTTGCCGTTTCTGGATCCGGGCAGCCGCAGCGTGATCGCGGGATATCGAGCCATAGGCGAGGAGCTCGATCCTTCGCTGCTGCTCGACAGGCTCTTCGAGGAAGGACAGACAATCGTCCTGCCCGTGGTCGTGGCAGCAGGTCAGCCGCTCGTCTTCCGCCGCTGGCAGCGGGGCGACCGACTGGAAACTGGTGCCTTCGATGTGCCGGTCCCCACGCCCGACCAGCCGACGCTTGAGCCCGACCTGTTGTTCGTGCCGATGCTGACGTTCGACCGGTCGGGCTATCGGCTCGGCTATGGCGCGGGCTTTTACGATCGCACGTTGGCGCGCCTGCGCGCCCGGCGGCCGGTTGTGGCTGTCGGGCTGGCCTTTGCGGAGCAGGAGGTCGATGCCGTGCCGCACGATGCTTTCGACGAAAAGCTCGATTGGGTCGTGACTCCCGACGGGCCGTTCCGGATCGAAAGATAGAGCATGCGCATTCTGTTCCTTGGCGATGTCGTCGGCCGGGCCGGCCGCGAGGCGGTTTTCGAGGAGCTGCCGCGCCTCAGGGAGCGCTACTCACCGGATTTCGTGATCCTGAACGGAGAGAACGCGGCCGGCGGCTTCGGTATCACCGAGGCCATCTTCCAGCAGTTTCTCGACGTCGGTGTGGACGTGGTCACGTCCGGAAACCATGTCTGGGATCAGCGCGACGCATTGGTGTTCATCGAGCGCACGGACCGTCTCCTGCGGCCCGTGAACTTTCCGCCCGGCGCTCCGGGCCGTGGCGTCGGCCTGTTCAGTGCGGCCAACGGCGCACAGATTCTCGTCATCAACGCCATCGGACGGATTTTCATGTCGGACTCGGACTGCCCGTTTCAGGCTGTCGACCGGGAGCTGGCCGCATGCCCTCTCAAGACAGCTGCGGACGCCGTCTTCATCGATTTCCATGCCGAGGCCACGTCGGAGAAGCAGGCTCTGGCGCACCATGTCGACGGGCGTGCCTCTTGCGTCGCCGGCACGCATACGCATGTCCCGACATCGGACGATCAGATACTGGTGGGAGGAACCGCTTACATCAGCGATGTCGGTATGTGCGGCGACTACGATTCCGTGCTCGGCATGGAGAAAGCCGAGCCGATCAGCAGGTTTCTGACGAAGATACCGGGCGGGCGCTTCGAGCCGTCCAAGAATGACGGCACCATCTGCGGCCTGGCCGTCGAGGTCGACGACGGCACGGGCCTCGCAAGCGCAGTCTCGCCGGTCCGACGCGGTGGTCGGCTGCGGGCGATCGAGCCGGAGATTTGGTCCGATCCGGCCGTCAGTTCCGTTTCGGTCTGACGGCGTCGGGCAGGTCTCAGGCGGTCTTGGCTGGCTTCCGGTCGGCGTCGTCCCGCTCAATCGGGATTTCGATCGAAAGCTGCTTCAGGCAGACGAGCGCCGCGTCGAGGTGGCTCATGGCGATCTCGGCCTTTTCCGGCTCATCGAACAGCATCGTGTGGGCTCGTGCCACGTGATCGGCCGCCTCGTCGCAAATCGAAGCGAACTGCATGGCACGACCGGCCTGTTGGGCCTTGCCTGGCCTGATTGCGGCCTGTGCAGCCATGCGCAGCATCGTGCCGCTTGCCTCTGATCGAACCGCGTTCACCGTCTTGGCGAGTTCGTCGACAGCGTCTCTTTTCTTTCCACGGGCCATGCCATTCTCCTTTGCTGCCCCCTGGTCACAAGGGTTGGTCTGGCTGTGAGTCGTGGAGGCAGGCTAGAGCGGTTATGGTTAACGGTTCCTAAACCCGGCCTGTCGCAAGGGTGTATGGAGCTACTTGCGCGCTCTGGTGCGGCGAGGGGTTGGGCCTATGGATTTTGGCTTGCGCGATTCGTATAAAATGTGGCCAAGACGGACCGGGCGAACTGCGTTTTGACAACCGAGAAGACAAGCTCATGGCAGGCCATTCCAAGTTCAAGAACATCATGCACCGCAAGGGTGCCCAGGACAAAAAGCGCTCGAAGATCTTCTCGAAGCTGGCGCGAGAGATCACCGTTGCGGCGAAGCTCGGCTCCCCCGATCCGGATATGAACCCGCGGCTGCGGACGGCCGTTCAGGCGGCCCGAGCCCAGAACATGCCGAAGGACAATATCGACCGCGCTATCAAGAAGAGCCAGGAAGCGGGAGGCGAGAGCTACGAGCAGGTGCGCTACGAAGGCTTCGGCATCGGCGGCGTCGGCGTGATCGTCGAGGCGCTGACGGACAACCGCAACCGCACCGCGGGCGAGGTCCGATCCACCTTCTCCAAGCATGGCGGCAATCTCGGCGAGACCGGGTCCGTCTCCTTCATGTTCGAGCGCGTCGGCGCCATCGAGTTCGACGCCGGCACGGCCTCTGCTGACGACATGTTCGAGGCCGCCATCGAGGCGGGCGCAGACGACGTCGAGTCCGGCGGGGAAGGGCATACGCTTTACTGCGATGCCGAATCACTCCACGAAGTCGCAAAGGCGCTTGAGGAGACGCTCGGAGAGCCGCATAGCGCGCAGATAGTCTGGAAGCCCCAGAACAGCGTTCAACTCGATGACGCGAACGGCGAAAAGCTCCTGCGCATGCTCGATGCGCTTGAGGATTCCGACGACGTCCAGCAGGTCTACGCAAACTTCGAAGTCTCGGACGACGTCATCGAGAAGATGAGTGCCTGAGGCGAGGCGATCGCCAGGCAGTGCTCGGCCCATCGGCCGGATTCACGGAGGCCGCCCATGACCGCATCGGTCCGGATCATCGGTATCGATCCAGGCCTCAGGCGGACGGGCTGGGGCGTTATCGAAAGTGAGGGCGTGCGGCTGGCCTTCGTTGCCAGCGGGACGGTGTCCTCGAATCCCAAACATGCCCTGTCCGACCGGCTCCGGGATCTGTTCGACGGTTTGACGGCGGTCGTGAACGAATGGTGCCCCGCCGAGGCTGCCGCGGAACAGACCTTCGTCAACCGCGATGCCGGCGCGACGCTCAAGCTGGGTCAGGCCCGGGGCATTGCGCTGCTCGTGCCCGCGATCGCAGGCGTTCCCGTCGCGGAATACGCACCGAACATGGTGAAGAAGACCGTGGTCGGCAGCGGTCATGCGGACAAGACCCAGATCCGCGCCATGATCGGCCATCTGTTGCCCCGCGCGACCCCGGACAGCGACGACGCCGCCGACGCGCTTGCCGTCGCAGTCACCCATGCGCATCACCGCGACTGGAACGCGCGGACGGCGGCTGCCGCCGCCTTGGCGGAGAGTGTCCGATGATCGGCAAGCTTAAGGGCCTGGTCGACTCCTTCGGCGCGGACTGGGTGATCGTCGATGTCGGAGGTGTGGGCTACGAGGTCACCTGCTCGTCGCGGACCCTTGCCGCGCTCCCACCGGTCGGCGAGGCGGCATCGCTGGCGATCGAGACCTATGTGCGCGAGGATCAGATCCGGCTGTTCGGTTTCTCCAACGAGGCCGAGCGCGAATGGTTCCGTCTGCTGCAGTCCGTGCAGGGTGTCGGCGCCAAGGTAGCGCTCGGCATTCTGAGCACGCTCTCGCCCCAGGATCTGGCCAACGCCGTCGCGCTCCAGGACAAGGCGCAGGTGTCGCGCGCGCCCGGCGTCGGTCCGAAGGTCGCACAGCGTATCGTGACAGAGTTGAAGGATCGCATTCCGGCCCTTGGCGTCGCGGCCGCTGCTGATGGAGGCATCGTCCTGCCGGACGCCATGGTGCCGGAAACCGCCGCCGCTGCGGATGCCGTTTCCGCGCTCACCAATCTCGGCTACGCCCACACGCAGGCCAGCGCCGCGGTGACGACGGCGACGCGCAAGGCTGGCGACGGCGTCGCCGCAGAAGAGCTCATTCGCCTTAGTCTCAAGGAACTGGCGCAATGAGCGAGCGCCTGGTCGAAGCCTCTAAGGGCACGGAGGATCAGCCGGAGACGTCGCTCCGGCCATTGACGCTCGATGATTTCATCGGCCAGGCGCAGGCCCGAAAGAACCTGAGCGTGTTCATCGAGGCCGCCCGGGCCCGGGCCGAGGCTCTCGATCACGTCATGTTCGCCGGGCCGCCAGGGCTCGGCAAGACGACCTTGGCGCAGATCGTCGCCCGGGAACTGGGCGTCAACTTCCGGGCCACGTCCGGCCCCGTGATCGCGAAGGCGGGGGACCTGGCCGCGCTGCTGACCAACCTCGAAGAGCGCGATGTCCTGTTCATCGACGAGATCCATCGGCTGAACCCGGCCGTGGAGGAAATCCTCTATCCGGCCATGGAGGATTTCCAGCTTGACCTGATCATCGGCGAGGGGCCGGCGGCGCGCTCCGTGCGCATCGAGTTGGCGCGCTTCACATTGATCGGCGCCACCACGCGCTCCGGCCTGTTGACCACGCCGCTCCGCGACCGCTTCGGCATTCCGATCCGGCTGAACTTCTACGAGGTCGAGGAGCTACAGCAGATCGTGACCCGCGGCGCCCGCGTGCTCGGCGTCGGCATCAATGACGCCGGCGCCCAGGAGATCGCCTGCCGGTCCCGCGGCACGCCGCGCATCGCCGGCCGGCTGTTGCGCCGTGTCCGGGATTTCGCCGCTGTCGAAGGGGCCGACATCGTGGACGCCGGCGTGGCCGACCGCGCCTTGCGGCAGCTCGAGGTGGATGGCAGGGGCCTGGACGCGCTCGACCATCGCTACCTGCGCTGCATCGCCGTCAACTATGGCGGCGGGCCGGTCGGGATCGAGACGCTGTCGGCAGCCTTGAGCGAGCCGCGCGATGCCATCGAAGAGATCATCGAGCCTTTCCTTCTGCAGCAGGGCTTGATCGGGCGCACGCCGCGTGGGCGGATGTTGACGGCGCAGGCCTTCGAGCACCTCGGTCTCGATCCGCCGGCGACCGGCGGCAACGGGCAGTTCAAGCTGTTCGAGGGGGACGATCCCGAGAATGGCTGAACCGGAGAACGACTGGCCCGGG
>JAKSBI010000411.1 GCA_022361215.1 Hyphomicrobiales bacterium
CGACGGCGGAGAGCGAAGCCCATGACCGAGCCCATCGTCGCCAGCCCGCACGGCCCCCTGGCCGCCGCCCGGCGCATCGCGGCCATGGTGCTGCGCTACGCCTATCTGATCCGCGGCTCCTGGACCCGGGTGCTGGGGCTCGTCTACTGGCCCTTCGTGCAGATGCTGATGTGGGGCTTTCTTCAGCTGCATCTGGCCGAGACCTCGAGCCTGTTCGCCCAGGCTGCCGGCATGCTGATCGGCGCCGTGCTGCTCTGGGACGTGCTGTTTCGCGGCAAGATCGGTTTCGCCGTCTGCTTTCTCGAGGAGATGTGGTCGCGCAACATGGCGCAGCTGCTGCTGAGCCCGCTCAGGGCCAACGAGTTCGTGGCGGCGCTCAGCGTCATGAGCGTCATCCGGCTCTGCGTCGGGCTCGTGCCGGTGACGATCCTGGCCTATGTGTTCTTCGGCTTCAACCTCTTCGGGCTCGGCCTGGCGCTCGCCGCCTTCTTCGCCAACCTGATCTTGACGAGCTGGGCGCTGGCGCTGTTCTCCTGCGGCGTGGTGCTGCGCTACGGCCTGGGCGCGGAGGAGCTGGCCTGGTCGCTCGCCTTCGTGCTGCTGCCGCTCTGCTGCGTCTACTATCCGGTGGCGACGCTGCCCGAGTTCCTGCAGCCCTTCGCGCTGGCCTTGCCGCCGACGCACGTTTTCGAAGGCATGCGCGCGCTGGTCCTCGACGGCGTCTACCGCGCCGACATCATGTGGCAGGCGCTGGGGCTGAACGCGCTCTTTCTCGCCGCCGGCTTCACCTCGTTCCGGCTCTTCCTGCGCAGCACGCGCGTCAACGGGTCGCTGCTTTCCCAGGGCGAGTAGCGCCTATAGTCCGGCCTGGGCAAAGTGTGGGGCAGGCGTCCAGGCGAAACGACAGACCGTTGGGACACTTGACCATGCGACTGAGACTGATCCTCGTAGTTCTGGCCGCCTTCGGCATCGGCGCCGTCATCGCCCTCGGGGCGTTGACCTACGACCGGACGTCTGGCGGCCGCGACGTGGTGGCCACGGGCAAGCCCCTGGTCGGCGGCCCGTTCACGCTGACCGACCATACCGGCAAGCGCGTCACGGAGAAGGATTTCCAGGGCCGGCACATGCTGGTCTTCTTCGGCTTCACCTACTGCCCCGACGTCTGCCCGGCGGAGCTGCAGGTGATAACCTCCGCCCTCGACACCCTCGGCAAGCAGGCCTCTCAGGTCACGCCGGTCTTCATCACCGTCGACCCCGAGCGCGACACGGTCGAGCAGATGGCCGCGTACATCAAGCACTTCCACAAGAGCTTCATCGGCCTGACCGGCACCGCGGACGAGATCCGCGCCGCCGCCAAGGCCTACCGCGTCTACTACGCCAAGGTGAAGGACGAAAGCTCCAGCGCCGGCTACACCTTCGACCACTCCAGCATCGTCTTCCTGATGGACAAGCAGGGCGAATACGCCGCCCACTTCCCGCCCGGCACCGGGCCGGAGAAGATGGCCGAGGGGATCAGGAAGCGGCTTTAGGGCGGTGATGGTCGCAGACGGCTTACTTAGGCGAATGCACCGCGGATGGCCGCTTTGGTGGGCGATCCGGACAAGTTAGCTGGGTCCCCGCATATC
>JAKSBI010000108.1 GCA_022361215.1 Hyphomicrobiales bacterium
ACCAGCTCCTTGCGCTCCTCGACGGTGATGGCGCGAGTGCCGCGCGTGGTCAGCTTGTCGATGAAGGCGCGGTTCTTGCCGGCGGGCGCAGGCGCCGCATTGAAGCCGCGCATCTTCGGCGGCGTCTTGCTTTGCAATGCCCGGACCATGCTCTCGGAGCTCCGGTCGGCCGCACCGGCCTTCTCCGTCGCGCCCATGGGAGCGAGCGCGAAGGCAAGCATAAGCGGGACGAGATACAGTCTCATCGGACCCTCCCCTGTTATCGCCGCGCCGCCCCAGACGCGACGGATCGCATTCAACTTAAGAGCGAATTCTACTAGTGCAAGCTGAACCCAGCATGAATGAACTCAGCTCGACGCCCATCCCGTGACGGCCCCGGACCGGCTTCCGAGCCGCCCGCGCTTGGTCTAAGATTACAACCGAAGATTGGTGTACCAAGCGGAGGACGCCCCATGAAACTGACAGACGCGCAGCTCGCCGAGTTCGACCGCACCGGCTATCTCTTCATTCCGGAATGCTTCTCCCGTGAGGAAGCGGCCGTGCTGCGCCACGCGGCGGACGAGGTCTATGCGCTCGACCGCGAGGAGATCTGGCGGGAGACGACGGGCGCCCCGCGCACGGCCTTTGCGGCCCATACCTACAACGAGGCCTTCCGCCGGCTCGGCGCCCATCCGCGCCTGATCGAGCCGGTCGAGCAGCTCCTCGGCGGCCGGCTCTACATGCATCAGTTCAAGGTGAACGCCAAGGCGGCCTTCGAGGGCGAGGTCTGGCAGTGGCACCAGGACTACGGCACCTGGAAGCGCGACGACGACATGCCCGAGCCGAAAGCCATGAACATCTCGGTGTTCCTGGACGAGGTGACCGCCTGCAACGGCCCGCTGATGATCATCCCCGGCAGCCACAAGGTGGGCGTGCTGGAGGCCGGGCACGATCTGGAGACCACGAGCTACCCGCTCTGGACGCTGGACAAGGCCACGGTGCGCCGGCTCGCCGACGAGGGCGGCATCCTCGCGCCCACGGGGCCGGCCGGCTCGCTCCTGATGTTCCACTGCAACCTCGTGCACGCCAGCCCGCCGAACATCAGCCCCTACGGCCGCACCATCGTCTATCTGAGCCTGTGCGAGGTGAACAACCACATCCGCAAGTTCGAGCGCAAGGAGTGGATCGCCCACCGCGACTTCACACCCATCGACGCCCTGCCCGACGACTGCCTGCAGGAGCTGGTCGCGGCGCAGGCGCAGGCGGCGGAGTAGCGGACCGGGGCACGTCATTTGGCCGAGAGGGGTGCCAATGGCTGCCTCCTCCTCCGTCATTCCTGCGAAAGCAGGAATCCATTGGCGTTGGCAGCAATACCTGTGCCTTGGTCGGTGATCCAGGAGACGCTTGAGTACCGACCGTCGGTCTTTGTCGGGTGGCGGGTGTAAATGGATTCCTGCTTTCGCACAGTGGTGTCCGGGATTTGAGGGACGCCCGTCCCCAACCGCCGTCAGTGCCGGGCTTGACCCGGCACTCCATGCCGTTTCCTCTCGAATTCGCCGAAAGGCCAGTGGAATGGATGCCCGGATCAGGTCCGGGCATGACGAAAATCGAGGGCCAGCAGACCTTCATAATCGATGTTTGGACACCGTGTTCCCGGCTGGAAACCAAGGCCGACGCTGCCATGCAGACCGACGCGCTCCCAAAATCCCGGACACCGCTGCGCTTTCGCAGGAATGGCGAGCCGTGAGGAAGATGCTCGATCAGCCGAGTTCGTTCCACACTACAGGGCCTGAGCTGTCCCGCCCTCAGGGCGTGACGCCGAGGCGCTTCAGGGCGTCCTTGCTCTCTTGCAGCTCGGGGTCGAGCTCAAGGGCCTTGCGGAAATCAGCGATGGCCTCCTGCTTCCGGCCCAGCGCTTCGCGGATGTGGCCGCGGGTGTCGTAGGCGACCGCGGATTTGGGGTCCAGCTCCAGCGCCTTCTCGGCGTCGGGCAGCCCCTCCTTCGCGCGCTTCAGCTCGAAATAGGCCCAGGCCCGGCCGTTGTGGGCGTCGGACGACTTGGGGTCGAGCGCGATGGCCTTGGCGTAGTCCTCCAGCGCGTTCTCCGCATCCTTCTTGGCGATGCGGGCGTTGCCGCGGTTGAGGTAGAACGCGGCCCGCTTGGGGTCGAGTTCGATGGCCCTGCCATAGTCGGCGATGGCGTCGTCGCGGCGCCCGAGCGCCTCGAAGATATGCGCCCGCGTGTCGTAGGCGTCCGCCAGCTTCGGATCGAGCTCCAGGGCTTTCTCCGCGTCCGGCAGCCCCTCCTTCGGCTGGCCGCGGAGGAAAGCGACCCAGGCCCGGCCGTTATAGGCCTTCGCGTAGCCCGGGTCGATCTCGAGGGACTTGGCGTAGTCGGCGAGCGCCTTGTCGTACGCGCCCTTCTCCAGGAAGGCGTTGCCGCGATTGTTGTGAGCGTCGGCGTCCTTCGGATTGAGCTCCAGCGCCTTGCCGTAGTCGGCAATCGCCTTGTCGTGGTCCTGCTTCAGCCCGAACGCCAGGGCGCGATTGAAATAGGTGTTGGCATCGTCGGGCCTGAGCGCAAGCGAGCGGCCGTAATCGGCGGTGGCGCGGTCGAGGTCGCCCTTGTCCTTGTGGGCGTTGGCCCGCTCGTTGAAGGCGCCGGCGTCCTTCGGGTCCAGCTCCAGCGCCTTGTCGTAGTCGGCGATGGCGGCATCGAGATCGTCGGTCTTCCTCAGGAGCGCGGCCCGCTGCAGATAGCCGCTGGGGTCCTTCGGATCGAGCGCGATGGCCTTGCCGAAATCGGCCAGCGCCGCGTCGAGCGCGCCCTTGTCGTTGTGGACCAGGCCACGATTGTAATAGGCGACGGCGAAGGCGGCGTTCAGCGCGATGGCCTTGTCATAGTCGGCAATGGCCTTGTCGAGCGCGCCCTTGCGCCGCAGCGCGTTGGCACGGTCGTTGTAGAGGTCCGCCCGCTCGGGCGCGAGCTCCAGGGCCTTGTCGAAGTCGGCGACGGCCTTGTCCAGCTCGCCCCCGCCCGCCTCGATGGCGGCACGTGCGCCATAGGCGTCCGCGTCCTTCGGGTCGAGTGCAATGGCCTTCGTGAAATCGGCGTGCGCCGCGGCCCGATCCTCGTTGTCCTTGTGGGCGAGGCCCCGGTTGTAGACGGCGATGGCCAGGTCCGGCTTCAATGCAAGGGCCTTGTCGTAGCCGGCGATGGCGGCCTTGAGGTCGCCTTTGCGTCTCAGCACGTTGGCGCGCTCGTTGTGCAGGTCCGCATCGTCGGGCCTGAGCGCAAGGGCCGCGTCGTAATCCGCCAGCGCCGGATCCAGGTTCCCCTTGCGCGCCCGAAGACTGGCCCGCTGCCAGTGACCGTCCGGGTCCTTGGGCGTCAGCTCGATCACCTTGCTGAAATCCGCAAGGGCCGCGTCGAGCCGGTCCCGGTCCTTGTTGACCAGGCCGCGGTTGTAATGGGCGATGGCGAAATCCGGCTTCAGCGCGATGGCGCGGTCGTAGTCGGCGAGCGCGCGGGCCAGCTCGCCCTTGGCCCTCAGCGCATTGCCGCGGTCGTTCAGCGCTCTCACATCCTTCGGATCGAGCGCCAGCGCCCGATCGTAGTCGGCGATGGCCTTGTCGTTGTCGCCCTTCTTCTTGTGGGCGATGGCGCGCTGCTTGCGGGCGTCCGCGTCCTTGGGGTCGAGCGCGATGGCCTTGCCGAGATCGGCGATGGCGCGGTCGAGATCGCCCTTGGCGCTCAATGTGACGCCGCGATTGAAATAGGCGAGCGCGAAGCCGGCATCCAGCGCGATCGCCTTGTCGTAGTCGGCCAGCGCGCGCTCGACGTCGCCCTTTCGCTTGAAGGCATTGCCGCGGTCGTTCAGCACCTTGGCGTTCTTCGGATCGAGCTCCAGCGCCTTGCCGTAGTCGGCGATGGCCCGCTCGTAGCGGCCCTCGCGGTCGTGGAGGCCGGCGCGCCGGGCATAGGCATCCGCGTCCTTCGGGTTCAGCGCGATGGCCTTGCCGAAGTCTGCGATGGCGTTGTCGAGGGCGCCCCTGTCCTCATGGACGAGGGCGCGATTGTAGTAGGCGATGGCGAATGTCGGATCGAGGGCGATGGCCTTGTCGTAGTCGGCCAGCGCGCGATCGGCGTTGCCCTTGCGCCGGTGCGCCGTGCCCCTGTCGGCGTAGACGCTGACGGCCTTCGGGTCGATATCGATCGCCTTGTCGTAATCGGCCAGGGCGCGGTCGACCGCGCCCTGGCGGAAATGGGCCAGGCCGCGCCCGTAAAGGGCTCTCATGTTCTTCGGATCGAGCGCGATGGCCGTGTCGAAATCGGCGATGGCACGGTCGTATTGTTGCTTCCGGCCATAGACGGCCGCGCGGTTGGCGAAGGCGAGCGCGAATTTCGGGTCGCGCGCGATGGCCCGGCCATAGTCCGAAATGGCCCGGCCCAGCTCGCCCCTGGCCTCGAAGATCAGCGCGCGGTTGTTGTAGGCCGGTGCGAATTCGGGCGTGAGAGCGATCGTCTTGTCGTAGTCCGCGAGTGCCGGGTCGAGCCGGTTCAGCACGCGCAGCAGATTGGCGCGGTTGTAGTAGGCGAAGGCATAGTTGGCATCGCGCGCGATGGCCGTGCCGTAGTCGGCAAGCGCGCGCTCCGTATCGCCCTTCCGCCGGAGGGCATTGGCCCGTTCGTTGTAGACAACGGCGCTCTTCGGATCGATCTCGATGGCCTTGTCGAAATCGGCGATGGCGCCGTCCAGCTCGC
>JAKSBI010000686.1 GCA_022361215.1 Hyphomicrobiales bacterium
CTCCATCACCGGCGCCGTGTCGACGAAGACCTTGACCTCGGCGCCGGACGTGCGGTGCAGCCAGCCGGCCACCCGCTTCAGCTTCTTCTTGACGATGTCGTGGTAGTCCTTGCCATGGGCGTAGACCGAGATGGTCGCGCGTGCGCCGTCCTCCAGATGCGCCATGGGATCGGTATCGGGCGCGTAGCTGAGGCCCAGAACGACGATGCTGCGGGCCTCGGGCCAGAGAACCGCCGGGTCGCCCCGGCGCGGGGCGGTGGTCTCCATCCAGCCCATGTCGCCGTGCCGGCCCTGGACGAGGAAATCGCCGAGCCGGCCGCGCGCACCGGGGATCGCGTCCGGCGTGGTGAAACCGACGGCCTCGAAGCCCGCCTCCCGGGCGACCGACGTCAACTGTGACTTCAGGTCTTCCATCCGCAACCGTCAAAAATCCGGATCGGCATAGCTCTCCGGCGGCGTGATGCCGGCGATCCGGTCGCCCAGCAGCGGCCGGAACGAGGGCCGCGACTTGATGCGCGCATACCAGTCCCGCGCCACGTCGTCCTCGTCCCAGGGCACGTCGCCCAGATAGTCGATGCAGGAGAGATGCGCCGCCGCCGCCAGATCCGCATAGCTCAGATGCTGCCCGGCGAGCCAGTTCCGCTCGTCCACGAGATGGCCGATATAGCGCAGGTGATAGCGCAGATTGGCCTTGCCCGCGCGCACCAGCTCCATGTCGGGTGCGCCGCCGTTGCGGCTGTCGAAGCGGCGGTAGACCTTCTCCTCCAGGAGATAGGACGTCACCTCCGCCTCGAACTTGCCGTGGAACCAGTCCACCAGCCGGCGCACCTCGCCGCGCTCCTTGGCCCCGCCCGGAAAGAAGGCGAAGGCGCGGCTGTCGGGAGACGCGTCCACGCCCGTATCCGACAGATATTCGGAGACCGCGTAGGTGCCGGCGAGCGCGTTGCCGTCGTCATCCTGCAACACGGGCAGCGTACCCGCCGGGTTGAGCTCCAGGAACACGCGCCGCCAGAGCCACGGCCGCTCCTCCTCGAGCTCCGCGTCGATGCCGCATTCGGCCAGCGCCAGGCGGATCGATCGCGAGAACGGACAAAGCGGATAGTGGATGAGCTTGGGCATCGGCTCGATTCGTCAGGTCCACTCGACAGTTAGGTGGCCGATCCTGGTTTTGCGCCGCGGTGCTCGTCCGGTATAGAACCACACTGCGTGGTGGACAAGGCGCGGGACGAAAGAGGCGAGGGAACCGATGCCCATCGAGCAAATCATTGTGCTTGCCATCGTGCAAGGCATCACCGAGTTCCTGCCGATCTCGTCGTCGGGACATCTGATTCTGGTGCCCGCGCTGACGGGCTGGCCGGACCAGGGCCTGGCCACCGACGTCATGGTGCATGTGGGCTCGCTGTTCGCCATCCTGGTCTATTTCTGGCGCGACGTCCTGCGTCTCATGTCGGGCGTGCTGGATCTGGCGAAGCGGCGCTGGACCACCGACGCCAAACTCGCCGTCTACATCGCGGCCGCGACAATCCCAGCCGTGATCTTCGGGCTCGTCCTGAAGGCCACCGGCTTCCTCGACAGCATCCGCGGCATCGAGATCGTGGCCTGGAACGCCCTGATCTTCGGACTGCTGCTCCTTATCGCCGACCGGATCGGCCCGCAGGTCAACGTCATGGAGAACATGACCTTCCGCACCGCCATGCTGATCGGGCTGGCCCAGGCGCTGGCGCTGATCCCCGGCACCAGCCGCTCGGGCATCACCATGACGGCCGCCCGATATCTCGGCTACACGCGCCCCGAGGCGGCCCGGTTCTCCTTCCTGCTCGGCATCCCGGCGATCGCGGGCGCCGGGCTCCTGACGGTGCTCGATCTCGAAAGCTCGGGCGCAGGCGTCTCGTCGGACGCCCTGCTCGCCGCTGCCTTCACCTTCGTCTCGGCCCTGATCGCGATCGCCTTCCTGATGGCGGTGGTGAAGCGCCTGAGCTTCCTGCCCTTCGTGATCTACCGCTTTCTGATCGCGGGCTTCCTGTTCGTGCTGGCGTACTCTTAGAGCCGGTAGGCCGAGAACTGGCCGCGGGCGCGGAAGCGCTCCAGATAGCCCGGCACCACCGCGTCCATCGGGGTCGGCTCGATGCCGAGGCCGGCGAGCGTCCGGCCCTCGGCCGCCGCCGCGTCGGACACCACATTGTCCGATTGCAGCATGCGCACCTGATCCACCGTCAGGATCGGCTTGGGCAGCAGTTGCAGAAACGCGGCCTCGAGCTTCGCCAGCCAGAACGGCAGGGAGATCAGAGGCCGCCGCCGGTCCACGTGATGCAGCACCTTCTTCATCAGCTCCCGGAAGCTCGCGACCTCTGGCCCGCCGAGCTCGTAGATCGCACCGGGCTTGGCGCGACCGTCGAGGGAGGCGCGCACGGCCTCGGCCACGTCGCAGACGAAGACCGGCTGGAACCGGGTCTTGCCGCCGCCGATCAGCGGCAGCGCCGGCAGCATCCGCGCCATGGCGCCGAAGCGGTTCATGAAGTCGTCCTCGGGCCCGAAGATCACCGAGGCGCGCAGGATCACGGCCTCCGGGAAGCCGTCGCGCACCGCCTGCTCGCCCGCGGCCTTGGTGCGGGCATAGCCCGCCCGCGACTGCGGGTCGGCGCCGATGGACGAGAGATGCACCAGCGCCTTGGCGCCGGCCTCTCTGGCCGCGCGCGCCACCGCGTCGGCGCCTTCCGCGTGCACCGTCTTGAATTTCTGCCGCCCCTGCTCGAACAGGATGCCGACCAAGTTGACCACCGCGTCGGCGTCCTCGGCCGCGGCACGCACGGAGTCCGGATAGCGCAGATTGGCCTGCACCGCATGGATCTGACCGACGTCACCGAGGGGCTGCAGATGGCCCGCGAGATCGGGGCGCCGGACGGCGATCCGCATCCGGCATCCGGTCTTGGCCAGGTTCTGCACCACATGCCGGCCCACGAATCCGGAGCCGCCATAGACGGTCACCAGGCTGGAGCTGTCCAACGCGACGGCCATGTCTGCCCTCTTTCGCGGGTCCGTCCGTTTCGCCTGGGGCAGGAATACACGCGCCGTCTGCCCCTGTGAAGTGGGCCACTCCGATTGACAAGCCCGAACGTGCGCCTTAACTGATGGACGGCTTGCCCAGGTGGCGGAACTGGTAGACGCGCTGGCTTCAGGTGCCAGTGCCCGCAAGGGCGTGGAAGTTCGAATCTTCTCCTGGGCACCATCATCCATCGCCGGCATCGCGCCCCATATCGATTGCCGGCATTTCCAACATCGGCGTTCGGAGGCGCGGTGGGCCCGTGACCGTGCAACTTCACAAAGGCGATCTTCCCGGCGGCCTCGACCTCGGCCCCTCTGTGGCGGTCGACACGGAGACGCTGGGCCTCAACCCGCTGCGCGACCGGCTCTGCCTGGTGCAGCTCTCGTCCGGCGACGGCGACGCGCATCTGGTTCAGTTCGCGCCGGGCCAATACGACGCGCCGGTGCTGAAAGGGGTTCTCGCCGATCCCAAGGTCCTGAAGCTCTTCCATTTCGCGCGCTTCGATCTGGCGGTCATCGACCAGTATCTCGGCGTCATGGCCGAGCCCGCCTACTGCACCAAGATCGCATCGCGGCTGTGCCGCACCTTCACCGACCGGCACAGCCTGAAGGACCTGTGCAAGGAGCTGTTGGGCGTGGAGCTCTCGAAGCAGCAGCAGTCCTCCGACTGGGCCGCGGAGACGCTGACCCAGGAGCAGCTCAACTATGCCGCCTCCGACGTGCTCTATCTGCACGGGATCAAGGCGCGGCTCGACGCCATGCTGGCCCGCGAAGGGCGGACGGCGCTCGCCGATGCCGCCTTCGGGTTCCTGCCGGACCGGGCGCGGCTGGACCTGCTCGGCTGGGGCGACGTCGACATCTTCGCCCATTAACGCTGATCCGAACAGCTCTCGGCAGGCCGCAATCTGATCAAAATTGCGGCGGATAGTTCCAGCGTCCGCAATGGCGGTTGCTGCCAAGCGCAGTCAAAACGGTTAGACTTCTCGATCAATGACCATCGAGGCGAATCATCCCCTCGCCGCAGCCGGCTCCGGCGCGCTGCTGGTGGCCCCCCAGGCCGACCGGCGGAAGGCGTTCGCGGCGGCGCGGCGGCACAGCCGCTGGGTGCGCATCCTCAAGGTGCTGCTGCCCGTCTCGGCCGTGGGCGTGATCGGGCTCTATTTCCTGACGTCGAACATCACCATCACGGTCGGCGACCACGAGGCCAGCGTGGGGCGCATCGAGGTCAACCGCGACCGGCTGCGCATGGTCAACCCCAAGCTCGAGGGCGTGAACGAGCAGAACGGGCTCTACGTCATGACCGCCGACTACGCGGAACAGGACGTCTCGAAGCCCTCCACCATCTTTCTCTTCGGCGTGAAGGCGGAGACGACCGATCCACAGAACGGCTGGTCGCGGATGACGGCGCCCAAGGGCACCTTCCACACCAAGAAGGAGACGCTCGATCTCTCCGGCGACATCCGGGTCGGATCGAGCTCGGGCATGACCGCCCGTCTCAAGTCCGCCGCCATCGACATGAACACCAACATGATCCGGTCGCAGGACCCGGTCAGGGTGGAGTTCATCAACGGCACGATCGACGCCAAGAGCATCGAGATCGACTCCGGCAAGCGCGTGATCTTCTTTCGCGGCGACGTCCGCGCCCATGTGAAGAAGCGCCCCGAGAAGGCAGCGAAGTAGGACAACGATGAGATCGCATCTCCGCAGCACTCTCTGGCTCGCCCTGCTGGCCGCCTGCCTGATGGCCGGCGCGCCCACCGACGGGGCCTGGGCGCAGGGCAACTCCGAGACCTTCGGCGGCTTCGCGCGCAACTCCAACGAGCCTATCGACATCGAGTCCGACACGCTCGAGGTTCAGGACGCCAAGAAGATCGCCATCTTCCGCGGCAACGTCATCGCCGTTCAGGGCGGCATGACCCTCCGCTCGCGAGAGCTGCACGTGAATTACGAGGGCCAGGGGGGAGGCGGCGCCGGCTCGAATTCGGAGATCACCCGCATCCAGGCCAAGGGCAAGGTGCTGATCACCACCGACAGCAACCAGAACACCACCAGCGACTGGGCCGATTTCGACGTGCCCGGCCAGCTCGTGACCATCGGCGGCAACGTTGTGTTAACGCAGGATGGAAATGTGATAAAGGGTGACAAGCTGGTCATCAACTTGAAGACTGGCGTCAGCCGGTTTGAAAATCAGGGCAGCGCCTGGAAGCCCAAGAACGAAGATACGCGCGTGAGAGGGCTGTTCCTGCCCAGAAAACGCGACGACAAGGGCAACGCACAGGGATCCGACGCAGGCCAGGCGAAAACGGTAACCAAACCGTCGCAGCCACGGCAATAGGTCCCGCCGTTTCATCGAATCTTAACCGGCCGGCGCTTCAACTGGGAGCGATTGGCTTCTGTGGGTAAGCTGTTGTCATTTCCCGGACGCCGCGCCCAAGCCGCCGCCGAGGCCGAGGCCTTGGGCTTCGACGCCGGGCAGTCGATTGAGCCGGACGCGTCTCCTGGCCGGCTGGACGTTCATTCCGTCTTCAAGTCGTTCAAGAAGCGTCCTGTGGTGCGTGGTGTCAGTCTCTCCGTCGCGCGCGGGGAAGCCGTCGGTCTGCTCGGACCGAACGGCGCCGGAAAAACCACCGTGTTCTACATGATCACGGGCCTGATTCCGGCCGACGAAGGACGCATCGCCATCGACGGGCACGACGTCACGGGGTTGCCCATGTACCGGCGCGCACGGCTGGGCATCGGCTATCTGCCCCAGGAAGCCTCGATCTTCCGCGGCCTCACGGTCGAGGAGAACATCAGAGCGGTGCTCGAGCTGGTCGAGCCGAAGAAGAAGGAGCGGGAGAGGCAGTTGGACGCGCTCTTGGACGAGTTCAACATCCAGCGTCTGCGCAAGTCGCCGTCGATCGCGCTGTCGGGCGGCGAGCGCCGCCGCGTCGAGATCGCCCGTGCGCTGGCGACCCGGCCGTCCTACATGCTGCTCGACGAGCCCTTCGCCGGCATCGACCCGATCGCCATCGGCGACATCCGCGCGCTGGTCCGCCATCTCACCCAACGCGGCATCGGCGTCCTGATCACCGACCACAACGTGCGCGAGACGCTGGAGCTGATCGACCGCGCCTACATCATCCATGACGGGACCGTGCTGACCGAGGGCACGCCGCCCGAGATCATCGCCAACGAGGACGTCCGCCGGGTGTATCTGGGCGACCAGTTCAGCTTGTAGGGGGCCGACGGGGGCTGGGACACGACATGGCGCTGACCGCAAAGCTCGAGCTCAGGCAATCGCAAAGCCTGGTGATGACGCCGCAGCTGCAGCAGGCCATCAAGCTGCTGCAGCTCTCCAATCTCGAGCTGACCGCGTTCGTCGAGGCCGAGCTGGAGCGCAACCCGCTGCTCGAGCACGCCGAAGGCGCTGCCGAGCCCGTGGACGGCGAGACGCCTCGCCAGAGCGAGCGGGACGACGGGGACGGCGCCGGCGGCGAGACCGCCCAGGACGACCAGTGGCTCGATCTCGACGACAGCGGGACGGCCGGCGATCCGGCCGGCGCCCTCGACACCGAGGTGGACAACGTCTTCCCCGACGAGAGCGCCCCGCCGGGGCTCCCGAGCGAGGGGTCCTGGGCGTCGCTGCGCAGCGGCCCGTCCATGGGCGGGGACGGGGACGTCAATCTCGAAGCCTATGTGGCGGACGAGATCGGCCTGCACGACCATCTCACCGACCAGCTTCATCTGGCCCTGGCGGACCCTGCCAAGCGCCTGATCGGACAGCACCTCATCGACATGGTCGACGAGGCGGGCTATCTGCGCGGCGATCTGGAGGGCCTGGCGGAGCGGCTCGGGGCGCCCATGGCGCTGCTCGAGGAGACGCTCGCCGTCCTGCAGACCTTCGACCCGCCGGGCGTGTTCGCCCGCGACATCCGCGAGTGCCTGGCGCTGCAGCTCAAGGACAAGGACCGCCTGGACCCGGCCATGCAGGCGCTGATCGCCAATCTCGACCTGATGGCCGCCCACGAGTTCCCGGCGCTGAAACGGGCCTGCGGCATCGACGACGAGGACCTGGCGGAGATGATCGCCGAGATCAAGGCGCTCAATCCGAAGCCGGGGCTCAGGTTCGGCCATGTGGCGGTGCAGCCGGTGGTGCCCGACGTGCTGGTCCGGGAGCGCCCGGACGGCGCCTGGCATGTGGAGCTGAACAGCGACACGCTGCCGAAGGTGCTGGTCAACCAGACCTACTACGCCACGGTCAACAAGACCGCCAAGTCGGACCAGGACAAGACCTATCTCAACGACTGCCTGCAGACGGCGAACTGGCTGGTGAAGAGCCTGGACCAGCGGGCGCGCACCATCCTGAAGGTGGCGCAGGAGATCGTGCGCCAGCAGGACACCTTCTTCACCCATGGCGTCCAGTATCTCAGGCCGCTCAACCTGAAGACGGTGGCGGACGCCATCAGCATGCACGAATCGACGGTCTCGCGCGTCACCACCAACAAGTACATGGCCACCAGCCGCGGCATCTTCGAGCTGAAATACTTCTTCACCTCGGCCATCCCCGCCGCGGGCTCGGGCGACGCGCACTCCTCCGAGGCGGTGCGCTACAGGATCAAGCAGCTCATCGACAACGAGTCGCCGGCCAAGGTCCTCTCCGACGACAAGATCGTCACGCTGCTGCGTGGCGAGGGCATCGACATCGCGCGCCGCACGGTCGCCAAATATCGCGAGGCCATGCGCATTCCCTCCTCGGTCCAGCGCCGGCGGGAAAAGAAGCTGGCGCTGCAGGCTTCGCACTGAGCGAACGCCCGGAAAACTGGGAAAAATTCACGCATGCCGTCGGAATTTGCGGTCCCGGGGCGTCTGTGCATAAGCTATGCGAAGCGAATTCGAGGGCGGTCCTTTGCGTTTGACAGCGATCGGGCTCCTAGTCTAGGTTCCCGGCCCACAGCTGGAGGCCAGACTGTACAGCCCGGAACGGACAAGGGCTGAGGGGCCGCACTCATTTGTCTTGAGTTTGAAACGGCTTTGGACTGGGCCTGCAAGGCACCGGCCGACACAATCTCCGGGCGCAACGATGACGTTACAGGTTACCGGCAAGAACTTGGATGTCGGCGAAGCCCTTCGAACCTACGTGACAGAGCGAATCGGTCAAACACTTGACAAGTACTTCAGCGGCAATCGGTCCGGTCACGTGCGAATCGAGAAGGAGCGCAACCGCTTCGTCACGGACTGCTCGATCCAGCTGCGGTCGGGGCTCAGCCTGCAATCGCACGGGGAATCCCCCGACGCCTATGCCAGCGCGGACATGGCGCTCGAACGGCTGGAGAAGCGGCTCAGACGCTACAAGCGCCGCCTCAAGAGCCATCACGGGCCGGCGGCGGCGAACGCCTCGACGCGCGCCCAGTATTTCGTCATTCAGGCCGACCAGGACGAGACCGTCGAGGAAGCCGACGACAATCCCATCATCATCGCGGAAACGCACACCGAGATCCCGGAGCTCAGCGTGAGCGACGCCGTGATGCAGATGGACCTGTCGAACAAGCCGTTTCTGGTTTTCCGCAATGCCAGTCACGGTCATACGAACATTGTGTACCGCCGACCAGACGGTAACATTGGCTGGATCGATCCCGGCGGGGGGCCGGGTGAGACGGAATAGCGCCTGATTGCGGGCACGGGCGTTCGGCCACGGGGTCAAACAGCAAGGTATCAGGGGTCGTCATGGATCTAGGGGATTTGATCAGTCCGGAAAGCGTCATCCCGACGCTGAAGGCCAAGAGCAAGAAACAGGTCCTGCAAGAGCTGTCGTCTCACGCCGCTCGGCTGACCAAGCTGCCGGAGCGCGACATCTTCGACACGCTGCTTCAGCGGGAGCGGCTGGGCTCCACGGGCGTCGGCCACGGCGTCGCCATTCCGCATGGCAAGCTCGCCACGCTCGACCGCATCACGGGCCTCTTTGCGCGCCTGGACACGCCCATCGATTTCGAGGCGATCGACGATCAGCCGGTCGACCTGATCTTTCTCCTGCTGGCGCCGGAGAGCGCCGGCGCGGACCATCTCAAGGCGCTCGCCCGCATCTCCCGGCTGCTGCGCGAGCCGAGCGCCGTGGAGAAGCTACGCGGCTCCAAGGACAGCACCACCATGTTCGCCGTCCTCACCGAGACCGCAACCTCGCACGCCGCCTGAGCATCCAACGTATCTCAGCGCCTGCCGAGGCCGGCCCTTGGCGTCGTTGCCCGGCTTGACCGGGCAACCCAGTATCCGCTTAGGCTGGTGGCTGGAACGCGCCCGGTGCCACACGGTCACCGCACCGCCCGGTCGAGCCGGGCGATGCCGTCCCAGTGCGGTGGGCCGGATCGACGGCCCACATCGCCTCCGCCTAATGCACGCTGACGGGCTGCAGGTCGTTCTGGATGGCGTTCGCCACCGCCGAGTTGCGGCTGTCGGTCAGCGACAGCGGCGTGCCGTCGGCCGAGACCACGGCGTAGAGGTCGATGCCCTTGGGCAGGCCGGTCAGCGCCGGGAACAGATCCTGCGCCGCCTCGGCATCGATCTGGCGGATATAGGCCACCTCGCCGTCGCCGAGCCGGGCGAACTCGATGGCGCTCATGCGCGCCGCGGCCGGGGTCACTGCGTTCTCATGTTCGGTCATGGTCCTGTCTCCTCGTTCGATGGTTGCCCCGCCGCATCGGTCCCGTTGCCGGGTTTGCCGGCCGTCGGCGGCCAGCGGCACGATGCCGGAGGGGGCGACGTCTGCGCCTAGCGGATTTCGATCTTCTGGACCTGGTGCTTGGCTTCCGGCTTCTCCAGGTCGATGGACAGCAGGCCGTTCTCCAGATCCGCCTTGCGCACCTCGATGCCGTCCGCGAGCACGAAGGTGCGCTGGAACTGCCGCGCCGCGATCCCGCGGTGCAGATACTCCCGGCTCTTATCGTCGCTCTGCTTGCCGTAGATGGTGAGCTGGTTGTCCTCCACGGTCACGTCGAGCTGGTCTCTGGTGAAACCAGCCACCGCGAGGGTGATACGGAGCATGTCTCCGTTACCGGACTCCGACGGCAGCCGTTCGATGTTGTAGGGCGGGTAGCTGTCACCCGAGGCCTTGGCCACGCGGTCAAGGACCTGCTCGATCTGATCGAACCCTAGAAGGAGTGGACTGTTCAGAAGGGTAGCCCGAGACATTGCATGAGCCCTCGTAAAGCGACTGTCACATGTCCGGTTCGCCCGCCGCGGCCCGAAACGGCGCCGCGGTCCGGCGCTCAGCCCGAAAGGGCGCTGAGCCTGGAACCACACTGAATATGGGGCGTTGAGACGGCTGAATCAAGCAGCGCACTGAGCGGGCCGCGCCGGCGCTTAGCCCGGCTTTTTCGGCCCGGCGCCGGCCTCAGTTGATCTCGGTCAATTCCATTGTCGTGAAACTTATCCAGTCTGGCCAGCGGCCCAGGCCATGTTTGCAGGGAGGGGAGTGCCAGGCCGGCTTTTCGGTCGGAGGCGACGCCATTCCCGGGTAGACTGGTCGCAACGGACGCTCAAAGCTCTGCAAGGTGACCTTTCATGACGGTTTCAGACACCACCGCCTCGCCCATGCCCTCCGTCCGCCAGGTGGGCTTCGACGCACCATGGGGATGGCTCGCGGCGGGCTGGCGCGACCTGTGGCGCGTGCCGCAGATCAGCCTGCTCTACGGCGCGGCCTTCGCGGTCGCCGCCTTCGTGCTGCTGTTCGGGCTGACCCTCTTCGGCTGGCAGTCCCTGGTCCTGTCGCTCGCCGGCGGTTTCATGCTGGTCGGCCCGCTGCTGGCCGTCGGCCTTTACGAAGCCAGCCGGCGCCTCGCAAGCGGCGAGCCCATCCGCCTGAAGGACGTCGTGCTCGTGGGCGTGAGATCGCCGGGGCAGCTCGCCTTTCTGGGCGTCATCCTGATGCTGGCCTATTACGCCTGGCTGCAGATCTCCTTTCTGCTGTTCATGCTGTTCTTCGGTCCGGTCGGCCTGCCGCCGGCCCAGGACTTCATGGCGACCCTGCTCTTCACGGGCCGCGGGCTCGGCCTGCTGGTGGTCGGCTCGACCGTGGGGGCGGCCATCGCCACCACGATCTTCATCATCTCCGCCATCTCGGTACCGCTGCTGATGGTCGAGCGGCTCGACGTCGTCTCCGCCATCACCGCCAGCTTCAGGTCCGTCGCCCAGAACCCGGGCGCCATGGCGCTCTGGGCGGCCCTGATCGCGGCCCTGATCGCTATCGGCGTGGCCACCGCCTTCGTCGGCCTGGTGATCACCTTCCCCCTCGTCGGCCACGCCACCTGGCACGCCTTCGAGGAGCTGGTCGAGCGCCAGAGCTGAGCGGCGGCGGCTTCAGCCGCCCGCCTTCCTTATGCCGGACCGTCTCCCGGATGGGCCGAGAAGCTCCGCCGCACTGTCCCCCTCCCCCTGACGGGTAGGGGAACACCAACGGTTCGATACGGGGCTTCGCTCAAATCCCGGACACCAGCGCGAGAGAGGGGCACAGGCCGAAGGGCTCTAGCCGCGATCCGTGTCGCGGCCCGGCTCCCGCTCCGCGGGGTCGTCCTCCAGAATACGGTAGGCGGCGCCGTCCAGGTCTTCGAACTGGCCCCGATTGAGCGCCCAGAGGAAGGCCGCCAGACCCAGCAGCCCGAGAAAGAGCGCCACGGGGATGAGCCAGGCGAGCGCGCTCATGACGGGCCGTCCAGGCGCAGGGCGCGCAGCCTGAGGGCGTTGGCCGTGACCAGCATGGACGAGGCCGACATGGCGACCGCCGCGATCAGCGGCGTCACGAAGCCCGCCACCGCGATGGGGATGCA
Source organism: Hyphomicrobiales bacterium (assembly GCA_022361215.1). Taxonomy (GTDB): domain Bacteria; phylum Pseudomonadota; class Alphaproteobacteria; order Rhizobiales; family Methyloligellaceae; genus JAKSBI01. Next base: position 11,841 of record JAKSBI010000686.1, read on the forward strand.
GATGGCGTTGTAGGCGGCGGCGATGCCGAAATTCTGCAGCGCCATGCGTCTGGCTGCCCGGGCGACCGAGACCAGCTGCAGCACCGGCACCAGACGCTCGCCCTGGAAGACGGCATCGGAGGCCGCCTGGCTGATATCCACCGCCGTTGCCGGCGACAGGGAGGCGAAGCCCGCTGCGAGCGACGGCGCGTCGTTCAGCCCGTCGCCCACCATCAGCACCTTCCGGCCCTGGCGCTTCAGCGCGTCGAGGCGGGCGATCTTCTGGTCCGGCCGCCGGCGCGCCTGCCAGGCCCGAATGCCGCTCTCCTGCGCCGCGGCCGCGACCGGCCCGGTCCTGTCGCCGGAGAGCAGCTCGACTTGGAGCCCCAGCCGCTCGAGCCCCGCGACCACGGCCTGCGCATCGGCGCGCACACGGTCCTCGAAGCGGAACGCCGCCGCCGGCGCGCCTTGGCGCACGAAGTAGAGCGAGGCCGCTTCCGCCGATCCCGTCTCGACCCCGCACCAGTCGGCGGAGCCGAGGCGTTCCTCGATGCCGTCGGCGTTGTGCAGGAGACCAAGGCCGGGCCGCTCCTCGACGCCGGTCGCCGGCTGCACGCGCAGGTCACGGGCCTTGGCCGCGTCCACCACCGCCTGGGCATAGGGGTGGCGGCTGGCCGCGCCCAGCGCCGCGGCGCGCGCCAGCGTCGCGTCGTCGATGCCGTCGGCATCCACCAGCCGAGGCCGGCCGAGCGTCAGCGTGCCGGTCTTGTCGAACACGACCGTATCGGTCTCCGCCAGCCGCTCCAGGCCGTCGGCGGCCTTCAGGATCACGCCGAGACGGAACAGCCGGCTGGTGGCCGCGACCTGGACCGCCGGCACGGCGAGCGCCAGGGCGCAGGGGCAGGTGATGATCAGCACGGCGATGGCGATGGTCAGCGCCTGCTCCCAGCCGACGCCCGCGATCAGCCAGCCCGCGAAGGTGGCGGCGCCCAGGATATGCACGACGGGCGCGTAGATCCGGGCCGCCCGGTCGGCCAGCCGCACATAGAGGCCCTTGGCCTGCTCCGCCGCTTCCATCAGCCGCGCGATGTCGGCCAGCAGCGTCGCCTCGTCGGCGGCGCGGGTCTCGACCCGGAGCGGGCCCGTCAGATTCA
>JAKSBI010000494.1 GCA_022361215.1 Hyphomicrobiales bacterium
CGCCAGCGCCACAAGGTCGGCGCGGCCTTCCGCCACGATCTCGTCGGCGAGCGCCGGGTCCCAGATGAAGCCGACGGCCATGCTGGCCATCTCGGCCTCGCGGCGCACGCGCTCGGCGAAGGGGACCTGGAAGCCGGCGGCGATCGGCATGCGGCGCGGTTTCCTGGCGCCGCCGAGACCGCCGGTCGAGCAGTCGATGACGTCGACGCCGCACGCCTTCAGCCGGCGCGCCAGCTCGACCGTGTCGTCGCCCTCCCAGCCGCCGTCGATCCAGTCGGTGGCCGAGAGGCGGAACATCAGCACCTTGTCCTCGGGCCAGACCCGGCGGATCTCCTCGGCCACTTCGAGACAGAGGCGCACGCGCCCGTCGAAGTCGCCGCCATAGGCGTCGGTGCGGTCGTTGCAGGCGGGCGAATAGAACTGATGCAGCAGGAAACCGTGGGCCGCATAGACCTCGATGACGTCGAAGCCGGCTTGGAGCGCGCGGGCCGCCGCCGCCCGGAAGCCGTCCTTCACACCGTCGATATCGGCCTGGGTCATGGCCAGCGGCACGTGCCAGCTCTCGCCGTAGGGCTCCGTTGTCGGTCCCACGGTCTGCCAGGGCGCCTCGTTGCGCAGCGCCACGTCCTCCTCGTCGACCGGCGTCTGGCCGTGCCAGGGCCGGCGCTCGCTGGCCTTGCGGCCGGCATGGCCGAGCTGGATGCCCGCCGCGCTGCCCTCGGCCTTGATGGCGCGCGCGATGCGGGCCAGCGGCTCGATCTGGCCGTCCTCCCAGAGCCCGAGATCGCCATGGGTGCGCCGCCCGCGATCCTCGACCGCCGTCGCCTCGGTGAAGACCAGTCCGGCGCCGCCGAGGGCGAAGCGCGTCAGATGCGCGAGATGGAAGTCGTTCGCGGTGCCGTTCCGGGCGTTGTACTGGCTCATGGGCGAGACGACGATGCGGTTGGCCAGGTCGACGCCGCGAAGCGCCAGGGGCGTGAACAAGGACATGCAAGCAAACTCCGGTGAGACGGCAAAGATGGCGCGGGTGGCGGCAAGATAATCGGTGCGCATCCTTCGCGGAAATCGCGTAGTTGACACGCCGCCTCAAAACCTTGTGAGGCGTTATTCGATCAGGTTGATTTGGTGGCTACCCGGAAATATGCGCCTTCAGCGCTTCATTAATCCGTGTTTGCCATCCGCGTCCTGTCTTGCGGAAGTACTCAAGCACGTCCTTGTCGAGCCGGATCGAAATGCGTTCCTTTGTATGCTCCTTCTGAGGCCCGCGCGTACGGCGAAAGGCTTCTACAGCCTCTGGGCCTACTTCACTCGCGGGACGAAGCTTCGAAAGCCGCTCGTCCGAAAGCGGCGGGGACTCAACAGCATCCCAGGCCTCTTGGCTGATGTGCTTTGGCTTAAGCTTGCGCTTGCTCATAGAAATCGAGTTCCCGTTTGTTGGCTTTCCGAAGACTGATCACTCTTCGGGCCTCGCCACGGATCGTGTAGACCAGACAGTGCAGTCGGTCGCCGACAAATCCGAGACCGATATGACGCTCCTCGCCATAGTCTTCGCGGTCGTCCAACAGGATCAGCGCCGTGTCCCATTCGTATAGCATATATAAATTGTATGTACAATTAGACAAGCTTGGCGACTACCGCATGAACCCGATCGCCGCCGAGGCGTCCGGCTTGGCGCTGCTGATCTCGACCAGCAGCGCCACCACCCGCGCGGGCTGCTCCGAGACGCCGAGGACGTCGGCCTGGCGGCGCGCCTGGGCGAAGTCGCCGGGCGTCAGGTTGGCGAGCGCGAGGCCGTCCGGCGGCACCTCCGACATGTGGAAGAAGACCGTATAGGCGCGCTTCAGCGCCGCCCGGTCGAGATAGGCGAAGCGGATGTGGAAGGTGAAGCGGCGCAGCGAGGCGCTGTCGAAGCGGTCCATCAGGTTGGTGGTGCAGCACACCGGCAGCGGGTGGTCCTCCATCCAGGTCAGCATCTCGTTGACCTGGGTGATCTCCCAGGAGCGCGCGGCGTCGCGCCGGTCGAACAGGAAGGACTCCGCCTCGTCGAAGATCAGCACGGCGCCGGCCTCGCGGGCCTCCTCGAAGGCGTCGGCGATGCGCTTCTCGGACTCGCCCACATAGGCGCCCAGCAGGTCCGAAGCCCGCTTGTGGATGATCTCGAGGCCGAGCCGCCGGGCCAGATGCCGCGCGAAGGCCGACTTGCCGGTGCCGGGCGGGCCCGACAGGCAGAGCGAGAAGGCCAGCTCGCCCGTGGTCGAGAGGCGGTCCGCCAGGGCGCGCAGATCGACATCGGCGCAGGTCAGGCCCGGATCGAAGTCCGGCGCCGTCAGGGCGCGCTTGGCCGCGCTGCCCGAGACCGCGCGCACGATGCCGAGCGCGGCGCGCTCCACGGCCTCGTGGCCGGCGCCGGCGAAGCGTGCGGCCTTCAACGCGTTCTCCAGCACCGCCGGGGCGGCGTCCACCCGGCGGGCGAGCTCCGCGACCTGGGCCTCGGTCAGGCCGACGCCGATGCGCCGGTCGAGCCGCGCCAGGATGCGCTCGCGCTGGCGCGCCGGCGGCAGCTTCAGCTCCACCGCGAAGGTCATGCGGCGCAGGATCGCCGGATCGATCTCGTGAATGTTGTTGGAGGTCCAGAGCACCGGCACCGGATTGGTCTCCAAGAGGCGGTTCAGATAGAGCTTCGAGCCGCCGCGCCGGATGAGCTGCCAGGCCACGTCCTCCATCTCGTCGAACAGCACGGCCGCCTGCTCGGCGCCCGAGAGCAGCCGCATGGTGAAGACGAGGTCCGACAGCCGGCTCGACCGGTTCTCCTCCGTGCCGGAGCGGTCGTCGCCCGCGGCGTAGAGCTTCAGCCCCGCGGCCGCCGCCGCGATCTTGGTCAGCTCGGTCTTGCCGGTGCCCGGCGGCCCGTGCAGCAGGATGTTCACGCCCTCGGCGCCCTCGGCCGCGCTGCCCTCCAGCACGCCGGTCATCAGGTCGCGGTCGGCGGAGACGTGGTCGTAGTCGGAGAGGTTCAGGCCCGCCTCCAGCGGGTCCCCGAGCACGGCGCGGCGCAGGGACTCGAAGTCCTTGTGGGCGCGGTCCAGGCAGGAATCGACGCGCCAGGGGATGGCGTAGCGGCCGCCATGGCCCGCGAGCTGGTCGCCCTGCTCGTTGATCTGCAGGATGCCCGCCGCGGCCAGATCGCCCGTCGGGGCGATCAGGGCGTCGACGGTGCGCGTCGGCTCGCCGACGAGAATGGCCACCACGCGGCTCAGCGGACCGGGAAGCTCGGCCACCGTGTCGCAGAGATACTCGACCTGGTCGTAGCGCGTGTAGCTGGCGATCAGCCCGAGCACCTTCCAGGCCGCAGGCGACAGACCGAGCTGCGCGACCAGGAGCGAGAGGTTCTCGGCCAGCGGCGCCGGCGGCGGCGTCTCATCGGCGACCTTGCGCAGGCCGGCGATGAGCGCGCCGCGGTGCCGGCTGAAGGCGCGGTCGAGATCGGCCAGGCGGAAGCGCCCGGAATAGATCTCCGAGACCACGGAGCTGAGCTCGTTGGGCACGTCGAAGCACATCCACTCGCGGCGCTCGTTGACCCAGTAGAGCACGCTGCGGGTGTGGCGCAGCGGCAGGTCGCCGCGCTCGAAGACCCGCGCCAGATAGCGCGCGGCCACGCCACGCTCGACGTCGCCGGCCGCTTCCTCCGCACCCGCGGCGTCGGCGGCGTCCCTATGAGACGCCGACCGCCCCTTGGAGAACCAGCTCATGCCCCACCGCTGCCTGTTCGACTCGTTGCTTTTTTGGTCCGGGCGGCACGCGCCCGGTTCGACAAGGGACTCGACAATAGCGTCTCGCTGTTGAAAACCTAGCGGCTAAGACCAAAAAACAAGGGTGTGGCGAAATGGCTTTTCCCCGATCCCTCTCCGAGGGCTATCGGCGCTATCGGCGTGACCATTGCGTCGAGGACCGTGGCCGCTTCGAGCAACTGGCGTCGCTGGGGCAGGCCCCCACCGCCCTGGTCATCGCCTGCTGCGACGCCCGCGTGCAGCCGCAAACGATCTTCGATGCCGAGCCGGGCGCGCTCTTTGTGATCCGCAACGTGGCCAATCTGGTGCCGCCCTTCGAGGAAAGCGGGCGCTATCACGGCACCAGCGCCGCCATCGAGTACGCCGTCCTCCACCTGAAGGTGCCGCATGTGATCGTCCTCGGGCATTCGCACTGCGGCGGCATCGCGGCCTACCGGGAGAACCGCCACAAGGACGCGGCCGAAAACGGATTCATTTCCGAGTGGATGTCGATCCTCGACGCCGCCGAAGAGCTGCCGGAGACGGCCGAAGCCGGCGCCGACGATCAGAGGAAGATGGAGATCGCCGGCATCCGCCTGTCGCTCGCCAATCTGCGAAGCTTCCGCCCGCTCAGCGAGCGGGCGGCGGAGGGCTGCCTCTCGCTGCACGGCGCGCATTACGACATCGCGACGGGCACGCTGTCGGTCCTGGACGAGACCGGGAACCGCCTGGTGGCGGTGGGCGAGGCCTGAGGCAACTCCTGCCCCCCTCACCCCTGTCCGTCATTCCTGCGAAAGCACAGTGGTGTCCGGGATTCTGGGAGCGTGTCGGTCTGAATGGCAGCGACGGCCTTGGTTTCCGACCTGAAGTTGCGCGCCCGGACAGCCGTTCGGGCGGTCTACCGCGCCCTCGATTTTCGTCATGCCCGGACCTGATCCGGGCATCCATTCCACTGGCCTCTCGGCGAAATCGAGAGGAAACGGCATGGATTGCCGGGTCAAGCCCGGCAATGA
>JAKSBI010000685.1 GCA_022361215.1 Hyphomicrobiales bacterium
ATATTGTTGCCCGAGAGAAACACCCGGGCCGTGTCCGGAGAGGCTTCCGGGTCCGAGAGCGCCACGTAGCCGTTCGCCCGCACGTCCCAGCGGTCGCTGAGCGCCTCGAAGCCGAAGGAGACCTGGTGGAAGGTGTTGTCCGCTTCCGTGTGCCGGACGTCATAGCCGCCCCAGAGGCCAAAATTCCAGCCGGAGCGGTGCATCTTGCGGAAGCCGATGTCGAAGTTGCCTTCCTGGATGTCGTCCTCGAAATACTTGCCCGTGCCCTGGAAGAAGAGCAGCGCCTTGCTGGACTGCCAGATGGGGGCGAACAGGTTGCCTTCGGCCCGATGCTGTTCCGTGGAGAGGAAGCCGCCGGACTCGTACCAGGGCAGCCACTTCTTGGCCGGAGGCGGCGCCGAGGGGCCGTCCTTGATGCCGCCGGCCATCGCGGTGCCTGCAACAAGAAGAGTGGAAAGCACAAATGTGGTCGCGCCGCGCGCGATCCTGCCGATCCAAGCCATCTGAGACTCCCGGGTGCCCTTGTCGGGCTTTGTTTAGTGATTTTTGCCGACGCCCATTCGAGCCAGCGCCGATTTCATCCTCAGCCTCGACCTTATCTTTCTGCCGCCGAAACGGAAGGAATTCCCGCCAGAGTCCGGACGCTTTCTTGAAAGACGTTGCAGAAGCGTCACAGACGCGGTGGGTTCTTTTCAACTAATGGTTGATCGTCGGAAAATGAACTGAGAACCGATACCTTGTGTTGTAGGTTTTTGCGCGCGTCCGGTCTCGCATTCGCCCTATCGCGCCTCGATGGCCTCGATCTCCGTCATGAGCGCGTCGGTTCGGCCGCGCAGGGCGTCCTGCGCCGGACCGTCCTGGGCGAGAAACGCTTCCAACTCGATCTCGTGTCTGCCGCGCTCGCCTTCGCGCTGGAAGACCTGTGTACGCCTCGTCGTCATTCCGGTTTTAACGCAGCTCAAGCCGTGACAGGAGCTCCAGGCCGAGTGTCGTCCGCTTGGGCAGGTCGCTCTTCCCCTGGATGTCGATGTTGAGGGCGAAGGGGTAGACGCGATCCTCCTTCTCGACCCAACCGACCCACCAGCCGATTTGCGGCGTGCTCGATACGCTCCATCCGGTCTTGGCGAAGATGGCCGGTCCACCCTCGGTCTTGAAGAGCAACAGGATGTCGCGCACGATGTCCTGCGCGCGCGTCGACATCGGCAGTTGCTTGCGGGCGAGGCGCGCCAGG
>JAKSBI010000514.1 GCA_022361215.1 Hyphomicrobiales bacterium
ACGGCGGTGACGGGGCTGCCCTGGTCGAGCGCGGCGCGCACCAGCTTGTAGCCCGGATCGGAGATCAGCGGCGTGCCGGCGTCGGCCACCAGCGCCACGGAGAAGCCCGCCTTCAGCCGCGCCAGGATGCGCGGGCGCTCGCGCGCGGCGTTGTGCTCGTGATAGGCCTCGAGCTCGGCCTTGATGGCGAAATGGGAGGTGAGCTTGCGGGTGTGGCGGGTGTCCTCGCAGAAGACCAGGTCGGCGCGGGCCAGGACGGAGAGCGCGCGCAAGGAGATGTCGGCCAGGTTGCCGATGGGGGTCGAGACGATGTAGAGGCCGGGCGCCAGGGGCGCGTCCAGCAGCCTGGCCAGCACGTCGCCGGCGCGCGCGGGCAGGCCCTCCGCCCGGGAAGAGGCCGGCAGCGTCGTCGCCTCTCGCTCGCCTTTCGTCACAGCGCTTTTGTCCACATGTCCGCCCCCGGTTTCCCTTCGCGAGAATCCCCGGTAATCTATGGGATCGTGCGATTCCGCGTCCACCACCCCAGGGCCACAGTTTCCTGCTATGGGCCGGGATACGCGATAGGGCGGTTGAGGGGCGACCTGGGCTGGTGACGCTCCCTTAACCATACGTGCTTACCGTTCCTTCAGTGTAAGAGTTGGCTGGGACTCCGCGCAACGACTGCGCATGGGAAGCGAATGCAGGTCTTCGGGGCAGGCATGACGGCCGTGAGACGGCCATGGCACCTGGCGGTGCTGGCAGCCTTGGCGCTGCTGGTCGCGGCTTGCGCGGGCGGCGGCTCGGGACGGCCGCCGATCGCGGGCGGGCCGGGCTTCGACGGCCAGGGCGCGCCCGGCGAGCCGCCGCGCCCGGCGGTGAAGGTGGCGCTGCTGCTGCCGCTGACCGCGGGCGGGAACACGGCCAACATCGCCAAGGCGCTGAAGCAGGCGGGCGAGCTGGCGCTGTTCGATTTCGACAACCCGAACGTCACGCTGATCTCCAAGGACACCAAGGGCACGCCCGAGGGCGCCGCGGCGGCGGCGACGGCGGCGGTGCAGGAGGGGGCGGAGCTGATCGTCGGGCCGCTCTTCGCCAAGTCGGTGACGGCGGCGGCGCCGATCGCGCGCCAGGCCAGCGTGCCCATGATCGCCTTCTCCAGCGACCGCACGGTGGCGGGCAACGGCGTCTATCTCCTGAGCTTCCTGGCGGGCCGCGACGTGCCGCGCATCGTCTCCTACGCCATCAGCCAGGGGAAGCGAAACTTCGCGGCGCTGATCCCGAAGACGGCCTACGGCAACCTGGTGGCGACCGCGTTCCAGCAGGTGGTGTCACGGGCCGGCGGGCAGATCGTGGCCATGGAGCAGTTCCCGCTCGACGCCAACGGCATGCTGGAGCCGGCGCGCCGGGTGGCCGAGACGGCGAAGACCGAGGACAGCGCCTCGGCCGAGGGCGGTGTCGTGACCGGCGGCCCTACCGCGGACGTGCTGTTCCTGCCGGCGGGGCCGCAGACGCTGCCGACGGTGGCGGCGCTCTTGCCCTATTTCGAGGTGGACACCAGCGCCGTGAAGGTGATCGGCACCGGGCTCTGGGACTATCCGAACGTCGGCCGCGAGAAGCCGCTGGTCGGCGGCTGGTTCCCGGCGCCGGACCCGAAGGGCTGGCGCTCCTTCACCCAGCGCTACGTGAAGACCTACGGCGCCACGCCGCCCAGGCTCTCCAGCCTCTCCTACGACGCGGTGAGCCTGGCGGTGACGCTCTCCAGCAACCGCAAGGGCCGGCGCTACACGCCCGCCCAGCTCACCCGCTCCAGCGGCTTCGCCGGCGTCGACGGGCTCTTTCGGCTCTTGCCCGACGGCACCTCGGAGCGCGGCCTCGCCATCCTGGAGGTACAGCGCTACGGCCCCCGCGTGATCCAGCCGGCGCCGAGCGCCTTCGGCGCGGCGCAGTTTTAGGGCGCGTTTTTCTCTCAACCTGACGTTGGCCCTCCCAAGGGTCCAAGGCGGCGCGCCATCGAGGCTGCCCGGCTCTGCCGTGCAATGACGCCTAAAGCATGTCTCCCGAAAGTGAGTACCGGTTTCGGCCCGACGACGGCAGAAGGCCGCACATGCGGTGCGTTCCGCCGCCGCGCCGTTCGTGCTAGAGCCTGTCGCGATCATTCTGATTCGCGCCATTGCTCTAGCTCTTTGTTGAAGCATGTCTTTTTCCCGAAACCGGTACTCACTTTCGGGAGACATGCTTTAGGGGCTCGGGCTTACACTCGCCTGCCGCCAGCCATGGGACCCGCCATGTCAAAGACCAGCCCAAAAATCGAACGTGCCCTCATTTCCGTTTCCGACAAGTCCGGCATCGAGACGCTGGCCAAGGGCCTGGCCGACCTCGGCGTCGCGCTGATCTCGACCGGCGGCACGGCCCGGCAACTGAAGGACGCGGGCCTCGACGTCAGCGACGTGGCGGAGGTGACGGGCTTTCCGGAGATGATGGACGGGCGCCTGAAGACCCTGCACCCGAAGGTGCATGGCGGCCTGCTGGCGCTGCGCGACAACGCCGACCACCGCCAGGCGCAGGCCGAGCACGGCATCGCAAACATCGACCTGCTGGTGGTGAACCTCTACCCGTTCGAGGCGACGGTCGCGTCGGGCGCCGACTTCGCCACCTGCGTGGAGAATATCGACATCGGCGGCCCGGCCATGATCCGCGCCGCCGCCAAGAACCATCCGAGCGTCACCGTGGTGGTGGACCCGGGCGACTACGAGCGCGTGCTCGCGGAGATCGAGGCCAATGGCGGCGCCACCTCGGGGGACCTGCGCCGGGAGCTGGCGGCCAAGGCCTATGCCCGGACGGCCGCTTACGACGCCGCCATCTCCGGCTGGTTCGCGGGCCAGATCGGCGACGAGAGCCCTGGGATCCTGACCGCCTCCGGCAGCCTCGTGGAGACGCTGCGCTATGGCGAGAACCCGCACCAGTCGGCGGCCTTCTACCGCAACGCCGAGGCGCGACCCGGCGTCGCCACGGCGCGGCAGGCCCAGGGCAAGGCACTCAGCTACAACAATTTGAACGACACCGACGCGGCCTATGAGCTGGTGGCCGAGTTCGACCCGGCCAGGTCCGCCGCGGTCGCCATCATCAAGCACGCCAACCCCTGCGGCGTGGCGACGGGCGCGACCCACGCCGAGGCCTACGCCAAGGCGCTGGTCTGCGATCCGGTCAGCGCCTTCGGCGGCATCGTGGCGCTGAACGGCCCGCTCGACGCCGAGGCCGCGACGGAGATCGCAAAGATCTTCACCGAGGTGGTGATCGCGCCCGAGGCCAGCGACGAGGCGCTGGAGATCCTGGGCGCGAAGAAGGACCTGCGCGTGCTGCTCGCCGGCGGCCTGCCCGACCCGCGCGCTTCCGGCATGACGCTGCGCACGCTCGCCGGCGGCCTGCTGGTGCAAGGCCGCGACAACGGCGTGGTCGACGACCTGGACCTGAAGGTGGTGACCAAGCGCGCGCCAACGGACCGGGAGCTCGAAGACCTGAAGTTCGCCTTCCGGGTCTGCAAGCACGTCAAGTCGAACGCCATCGTCTACGCCAAGAACGGCGCCACGGTCGGCGTCGGCGCCGGCCAGATGAGCCGGGTCGACTCGGCCCGTATCGCCGCCTGGAAGTCCGACGCCGCGGCCCAAGAGGCGGGCGAGAGCGAGCCGCTGGCGGTGGGCTCAGTGGTCGCGTCCGACGCCTTCTTTCCCTTCCCCGACGGCCTCTTGGAAGCCGCCAAGGCCGGCGCCACGGCGGTCATCCAGCCCGGCGGCTCCATGCGCGACGACGCGGTGATCGCGGCCGCCGACGAGGCGGGCTTGGCCATGGTGCTGACGGGGATGCGGCATTTCCGGCATTAGGATATCCGAGACGTCCGCATCGAGGCTCCACCCCCAAATCGTCGCCCGTGGGACGGCGGGTCCGGAGGTGGAGCCTATGGCCAGGGGTCAGGTCAGCGGCGCCTGGACGATCCCCATGCCGACATCGTCGACCTCCGAACCGGCGACCAAAGGCGCGGTGTCGCCACTCGACAGCAGCCGCACCATGAGCCTCTCACTGTCCACCCGTCCGGTCTGATCCCGCATCTTCTGCGCCCAGAGCGCGGCAACGCCTGCCGCATGCGGCGTCGCCATGCTGGTGCCGTTGAGGGACTGCAGCCCGCCGCCGGGAAAGGCCGAGACCACGTCGACGCCCGGTGCCGAGATGTTCACCTGGTTGTTGGAGAAGTCGGCCACCGCGAAGCCATTGGCGCTTTGCCGCAGCGCGCCGACGGAAACGATGCCGGTCCCGGCCGCCGGAGGCGCGACCGCGATCTCGAACTCGGGGCGATTGCTTTCGTTGCCGGAAGCCGCGACGATCACCGTGCCCTGCATGAAGGCGCCCCCCGCGCGCACGAAGCTGGCCAGCTCCGTGAACAGGTTGACGTTCGCCCGATAGCCCTCCAGGGCGATCGAGGTCGCCGGCTCGATCCTCAGGCCACGGTCATTGACGAGGGATTCGACAAATCCCGGGAAATCGATGCCCAGGGACATGGAGATCACGTGAGCGCCCTCATTGACCGCCCACTGGATGGCCTGGGCGAGGGTAGCGGAGGTTCCGCCGCCGACACCGAGCACCTTGGCGATCAGGGCCCGGCGGATGTTGCGGGCGACGCCGATACGCAGATCGTCCACGTCCTTCCCGAAGATTGTCCCGGCGCAATGCGTGCCGTGGCCATTCAGGTCGTCATCGCTTTCGGCGGTGAAATTCCGCCGGACCAGCTCCACGCCCTGGAACGCGGGATGGTCCTTGTCGATGCCGGTGTCGAGGACGGCCACGGTGATGCCGGTGCCATCAAAGGGAGACTCGGACGCACCGACGGCTTTGACGCCCCAGGTCTCGTTCGCCGCATCGGCCGGATCGGCCGGCGGGGCGGTCGGCTCGATGAGCTTCAACGGCATCGGCTCGGCGATGGCCCGCGTGCGCGGATCGCGTCTGAGATCGTCGCGCTCCGCCTTGGTCAGGGTCGTCTCCTGGATCTCCAGAACTTCCGGTCCCGCGGCCATGGCCTCCGCCGACGGCCCTGCCGCAGTGCCGAGATTGCCCGCTTCAGGTACGATCGGGCTCTGCTGGCGCAATACAATGTACTTGGTCTCGGACATCATCAGTCTCCTATTGAAACGAGGGGGCGCGTTCAAGCCTGCCGCTGCCTCAATAAATAGGCGGCTTGAACCCAGAAAAAGTCCCACGCCTCGTCAATAGAATCTGTGATTTAGTGCACGCTTACTTCAGAAATAACCTGATCTCCGGCATGGCCCCGAAGTTGTGCATAGGGGTCTGACCCCTATTTCCCATCCGGCTCCCGCACCGTCCACATCAGCGCCAGGCCGCCCAGCAAAAACACCAGGATTACGGCGATGCCGGCGCGCTGGTTGCCGCTGGCGGCGGTGACCGAGGCGACCAGGAAGGGGGCGGCGAAGGCCGTGATCTTGCCGGAGAAGGCGTAGAGGCCGAAGAACTCGGTGACCATCTCGCGGGGGGCGAGGCGGGCGAGCAGGGAGCGGCTGGCCGACTGCAGCGGGCCGGCCATGATGCCGATCACCACGGCGAAGAACAGATAGACCTGCTCGCCGGCGGAGGCGAAGGTGGCGCGGCCCTCGGCCGGGGCGGCCACGTCGAGGACGAAGAACACGCTTTCGCGGTCGACGGAGACCACGCCGATGGCGCCGGCGGAGAGAAAGGCCAGCGTCACCATGATGACGGATTTGGCGCCGAAGCGGTCGTCGAGCCAGCCGCCGGCGAGCGCGCCGACGGAGCCCGCCAGCGCCAGGACGATGCCGAAGAGGCCGAGCTGCATCGGGCCCCAGGCGAAGAGCGAGGCGCCGTAGAGACCGCCGAAGGCGAAGATGGCGCCGAGCCCGTCCACGTAGAGCATGCGGGCGATGAGGAAGCGCACGACGACGCTGTATTGGCGCACGTTCTTCAGCGTCTCCACCAGGCGCCTGAGCCCGTCGCGCACGGGCGCGGCCGAGACGAGCATGCCGTTCCGGTCCGGCGTGAAGAGAAAGAGCGGCAGCACGAAGACCACGTACCAAAGGGCCGAGAAGGGGCCGACCAGCCGTTCGCCCTCGTGGCGCGCCGCATCGAGCGCCAGCAGCGGCTCCAGCCCCAAGAGCGTGCGCCCGCTCGCGGCATCCGCGACCAGGAGGCCGGCGACGATGACCAGGCTGACGAGCCCGCCGATATAGCCGACGGCCCAGCCGGTGCCGCTCAGCCGGCCGAGCTGGTGGTCCGGCACCAGGGACGGCATCATGGCGTTGGTGAAGACGGTGGCGAACTCGACCGCGACGGTGGCGAGCACCACGGCGGCGAAGATCAGCGTCAGATTCAGATCCGGCCCCGGCTCGGCCAGCCAGAGCAGCGCGCACCCCACCACCAGGCCCACCGAGCAGACCGCGACATAGGGCTTGCGCCGTCCCGACGCATCCGCGATGGCGCCGAGGGCCGGGCTGGTCAGCGCCACGATCAGGCCCGCCGCCGCCGCCGCATAGCCCCAGAGCGCCTGGCCGTGCACGGGGTCGCCCACCAGCACGTTGACGAAATAGGGCGCGAACAGGAAGGTCTGGACAAGAGTGAAGAAGGGCTGCGAGGCCCAGTCGAAGAGGATCCAGCCCGTGCGGCCCGCGAACCCCACGGGCCGAGGTCTGTCGCCGGCCGATTCGGTGGCCGGCTCCACCGGCTCTCGTGCTGTCATGATGCGGTGGGGGCCTCAGGCTGGCGCCAGGTCGCGCACATGGGTGACCGCGACGGTCAGCTTCGACAGTGTCAGCTCGCCGCCGTCCAGGATCTCGTCGATGCCCTGGCGGGCACGCTCGATGTCGCCGCGATTGCTCTCGTGCCAGGCCTCGAAGCGGGGCGCAGCGCCGTTGCAGAGCCGCACCACTTCCTGCACGACGCTGCGCTGCGCCGTCGACAGCGCGCTCATGGTGCTGTTGATGGCCAGACGGTCGAAATAGTCGGTGAGGCCCAGGCTCTCGCCGGCCTGGCGGAACTCGTCGAGCCGGAAATAGGCCGAGGCCTCGCTGAAGGCCTTGGCGATGTTCTCGACGCTCTGGCCCGTGCTCTCGGCCACATGCACGATGTCGGGCCCGTCGGCCAGGAAGCTGAGCGCCGCGATCCTCTGCGCCAGCTCTTGACTCAGGCCGCCCGCCGCGAGGGATTCGGCCTCGTCCGCCAGGCGCTGTCGCTGGGCCTCGGTCAGCACCGCCTCGAGCGCGCCGCTCACGGTCTTCAGCCCGTCGCGGTAGAGATCGATCACGGCCGAGAGGCCGTCGTCGAAGGCGGCGTTGCGCAGGAACCAGGCGGTCTGCTGGCGCAGCAGGCCCTGGACCCGCTGGTAGAGCTTGAGCTGGAAGCGGCCGGAGAGCCGGGTGTCCAGCGCGTCGATCTCGTCATTGAGCGGCTCCAGATCGAAGACGGCTTCCGCCGCGGTGAAGGCCAGCGCGATGCGGTCGGCGGCGTGGCCCGTCTCTTCCTTGAGGCGCACGAACATGGTCGAGCCGCCCCGGTTGATGACCTCGTTCGAAAGCTGGGTGGCGATGATCTCGCGGCGCAGGCGATGGCCCTCGATCTCGTCCGGATAGCGCTCCTGCAGGTCTTTCGGGAAATAGGCCATGAGGTGGCGCGCGAAATAGGGATCGTCGGGCACCTCGGAGGCGATCAGCTCGTTGAAGAGGTCGATCTTGGCGTAGGCCAGCAGCACGGCGAGCTCGGGCCGGCTCATGGGCTGGCCGGCGGCCTGGCGCTCGGCCACCTCGGCGTCGGAGGGCAGGAACTCCAGCTCGCGGTCGAGCAGGCCCGAGCGCTCCAGCTCGCGCATCAGGCGCGCCTGGAAGCCCATATCCGCAAGGCCGCGCATCTCGCCGAGGCTGACGGCGAGCGTCTGCAGGTAGTTGTTGCGCAGGCAGGCCTCGGCCACCTGCTCGGTCATCTCGGCGAGGAAGGC
>JAKSBI010000659.1 GCA_022361215.1 Hyphomicrobiales bacterium
GCGCCGATGCCTTCGAGCGCCAGCAGCATGGCGGTCTCCCAGTTCCCCTTGCGGGTCTCCTGGTTGGCCAGATCCGCCAGAAAGCGCGAATGCGTCTCCTGGGCCATGCGCAGGATGCCCTCGGCGCGGAGCCGCTGCAGCTCGGCCACGCGGGCCTCGGCCTGGAGCTGCTTGAGCACCTTCTGCCGTTGCTCGGCCTCGGCGCTGGCCCGGTCGCGCTCGCGCTCGGCCTGCTTCAGCGCCGTCTCGGCGAGCTTGCGGGACTTCTCCGCCTCGACCCACTGGAAGCCGGCGAACGTGGCGATGGCCGCCAGGCAGACGGCCGCCGCCGCCGACCCCCAAGTGGCGACCAGGCGCACCCGCGCGCGGCGGCGCTGCTCGGCGTCCTCGTGGTCCAGGCTGACCTGGACGAAACCGCGCTCGTCGTCGGTGAGCTGGTGCGGCCGGTCGGCGAGCCATTGCCGGGCCCGGGTCAGCTTCAGGCCGCTGAGCAGCGCCGAGGCCTTCTCCGCCTCGCCCGCCTTCTGCCAGTCGTGCAGGTCCTGCTCGAGCTGGCCCTTGCCGATCAGGAACTCGCGCTCGCTGTCGAGCCAGGCCCTGAGCCGCGGCCATTTGCGCAACAGCGCCTCGTGCGCCACCTCGACGATGCGCTCGCGGCCCTCCTGCCGGATGACCAGCAGCCGCGCCCGGGCGAGCTGCTCCAGGAGCGGATGCGCCTTCACCGGCAGCTCGTCCCAGGGCGCCGGTCGGCGCACATACTCGCCCTCGTCGTTGACCCGCACCATGGCCGGCACGAAGGCCGCCTGCAGGGCCCTGAGCTGCTCGTCCGTGGGGCGCGCCAGCGCCAGCACGTCGTCGGCCGCCTTGCGCACGGCGTTCTCGAGCGGCGTGACGTTCTCGCTCGGGTCGCCGAGGGCCTGATACTCCTCCAGCGTCAGGTCGCCGTCCTGGCCGTAGCGCTCGTAGAGCTCGCGCAGCGCGAAGGCGAGCAGCGGCAGCGCGTCCTGGGTGGCGGCGTCGCGGGCGGCGGCGATCACCAGCCCGTCGTCGATCTTCAGGCTGGCCACGCGGGCGGGGCCGCGAATGATCTGGGGAATACGCGCCAGCGGCATCGGCTTCAGCGAGATCTCCTCGAACGGCACCGTCAGCGTCTCGGCCGTCTGCAGCTGGTCCAGGAAATCGGAGCGCATGGCGGCGATGGCGATGAAGGGCGCGCCGCTCCTCAGCGCCTCGCTCAGC
>JAKSBI010000460.1 GCA_022361215.1 Hyphomicrobiales bacterium
ATCCGCGCCATGGGCATGCTGCCGCAGATCCGCGCGCGCTGGCTCGCCCGGCACATGGAGGGGCTGGCGTCGCAGAGCGACGGCACCGACAGGGCCGGGCTGCTCACGTCCATCGCCAAGCTGATCCGTCCGGGCCTGCAGGTCGCCATGCTCGGGGCCGGCGCCTATCTGGTGCTGCAAGAGGCGATCACGCCGGGCGTCATGATCGCCTCGTCGATCATCATGGGCCGCGCGCTGGCGCCGGTCGAAGGAGCCATCAACAACTGGCGCTCCTTCATCGCGGCCCGCTCGGCCCATGGCCGCCTGCGCAAGCTCCTGGAGGAGAACCCGGAGGCGGACGATACGCTCGAGCTGCCGGCGCCCAAGGGCCAGATCCGCGTCGAGAGCGCCACCGTCATTCCCCCGGGCGCCGAGGCCCCCGTCCTGCGCGGCGTCAGCTTCGAGATCAAGCCGGGCGAGACGGTCGGCGTCATCGGGCCGAGCGCCGCCGGCAAGTCGACGCTGGCGCGGCTGCTGGTCGGCGTCTGGCCGCCGGCCGTGGGGCACATGCGGCTGGACGGCGCGGATCTCTGCAACTGGGCGCCGGAGCGGCTCGGGCCCAGCATCGGCTATCTGCCGCAGGACGTGGAGCTGCTGGCCGGCACGATCGCGGAGAACATCGCGCGCTTCGAGGAGCCCGATGCCCAGGCCGTGATCGAGGCCGCCAAGCTCTGCGACGCGCACGAGATGATCCTGAGCCTCAAGGACGGCTACGACACGCAGATCGGCGAGCAGGGCGGCATTCTCTCCGGCGGCCAGCGCCAGCGCATCGGTCTGGCGCGCGCGCTCTACGGCAATCCGGCGGTGATCGTCCTGGACGAGCCCAATGCCAGCCTGGACGGCGAAGGAGAAACGGCGCTGAAGGTGGCGCTGCAGCGCCTCAAGGAGCGCGAGCGGACGGTCGTGATCATCTCGCACAAGCCGCAGATTCTGGCGTCGGTGGACAACGTCCTGGTGCTGCGCAACGGGCAATTGGACATGTACGGCTCCCGCGACGAGGTGCTGCCGCAGCTCATGCGGCCGGTGCGGTCCGTCCCCTCTTTGCAGAAGATCAGAAAGGCGAAGGAACATGCCGGCGGGTGAAGCAGGCCTTCCAGTGACATCGGAGAGGCAGAAGCCGCGCGAGGTGGCGCTGCCGAGATTGAGCCAGGGCGGCGAGGCGAAATCCGCCGTGGTGACCACGGCCCGTGCGTGGATCTTCGTCGGCGTCTGCGCCGTCTGCATCGTCTTCGGCGGCGCCGGCGGCTGGGGCGCGGTGGTGCCCCTGGCCAGCGCGGTCATCGCCCTTGGCCAGGTGACGGTGGACAGCAACCGGAAGCAGGTCCAGCATCTCGAGGGCGGGATCGTCTCGGAGATCCGCGTCCGCGACGGCGACGAGGTGAAAGCGGAGGACGTTCTGCTGCGGCTCGATGCCACGCGCGCCCGGGCGACCTACCTGATCCTTCTCGGATCGCTGCGCGAGGAGCTGGCCAAGGCTGCGCGTCTCGTTGCCGAGCGCGACCGCCAGGACACCATCGCCTGGCCCGATGAGCTGGAGGCTGCGCGCGGCGAGCCGACCGTGCAGGCTCTGATCAAGAGCCAGACCGCCATCTTCGAGTCGCGGCGCCTGACGCTCAAGGGCGAGACGGAGATTCTGGCGGAGCGCATCGAGCAGCTCAAACAGGAGATCGTCGGGCTGAAGGCACAGCGCGTCTCTACCGATGGTCAGAGCGAGCTCATCCAGGAGGAGATCGACGGGCTGCTCATCCTGTTCGAACGCGGCCAGACGACCCGTCGACGGCTGCTCAGCCTGCAGCGTGAAGCCCAGAAGCTCGGGGGCGACAAGGGCAAGCTGACCGCCGAGATCGCCCGGGCCAATCGCGCCATCGGCGAGACCAAGCTGGAGATGATCCAGCGGCTCAAGACGTTTCACAACGAGGTCGTCACCACGCTCAGGGACGTTCAGGCCAAGATCCTGGATCTGCGCGAGCGCTTCGCCGCGGCGCGGGACGTGTTCGATCGCCTGGACATCCGGGCGCCGGTGGACGGCAAGGTGGTCGGCCTCATCGTTCATGCCGCTGGCGGCGTCGTGAAACCGGGCGACACGATCCTGGAGATCGTGCCCAGCAACGACCGTCTGACGGTGGAGGTGAAGGTGCAGCCGCAGGATATCGACAACGTGTCGCTCGGCCAGGAGTCGAATGTGCGCCTGCTGGCCTTCAAGCAGCGCACGACGCCGACGCTGGCCGGCATGGTCAGCTACGTGTCGCCCGACACCATGAGCGACCCGAAGGACGGGAGCTCGTTCTATCTGGCCCGGATCGAGGTTCCGGAAGAGGAGCTGAAGCGCCTGGAGGGCGAGGCGTTGCAGCCGGGCATGCCCGCCGAGGTCCTGATCCGGACCGGCGCGCGCACCGCCCTCATGTATCTGGTCCAACCCATTCTCGACAGCATGAACCGCGCTTGGCGGGAGGAGTAAAGAGCACCATGAGTGAAACGACGACGGAGACGCTGGGCTCGGGAGCGATGGTTTTCGATGCGGGCGAAGCCAAGGGAAAGGTGGACATGGAAGCGGCGCGGCAGGCGATCCTGCCGACCCTTCGCGCCGCTGCCTTCGGCGAGATCATGAGCCTGCTCATGCAGTCGCCGCGACATCAGAACGTGAGCATCGCCAGCGTGGCGCGCAAGATGGTGCCGGCGTTTCTCACCCAGCAATATGTGATCGCGAAAGCCAAGCCCGATGACGCCAAGGGGCCGCCGGCGCCGGTCGGCTTCGCGTTCTGGGCCGCGGTCTCGGACGAGGTCGACCGCAAGCTTGTGCAAGAGCTCGACATGCCGCTCGAGCTCTCGGCCGAGGACTGGACGGGCGGCGACAATATCTGGCTGCTGGACATGGTGGCGCCGAGCGCTATCGGTCCGTCCATCATCAAGGAGATCCAGGCAAAGGTCGGCACCGGGAAGCCCATCAAGATGCGCGTGGCCGGCCCCGACGGCGTGCCGCGCGTCAAGACTCTCGAGCCCGTGGCCGGAGCGCCGGAGGACAGCGCGGCCTAGCTTGGCGCTTTGGCAGATATCGGAGATCCGTCTTTCGTGGTAGAAGCCACGGGGCTCGGGAAAGGATGATGGCCACCGAGTGATCGGCTGACAGACCGAACAGGAGCGACGATCAGACCGCTGTCAGCCCCGATCGCCAATCGAGGGAACGTTCCGGTCTGATGTGAGTTGCCCGATGACCGACTTCGCTCTTGCCCATGCCGCCGATGCGGAGCCGCGCGCGTTGGCCGAGACGTGTGCCGCGCAGCTCAGCCATGTCGACGGTCACACCCTCGGCTTTCTCTATGTAACGGACCCGCTCGCGGGCGCGCTCGGCGAAGTGGCCGAGATCCTGAGAACGGCCACCGGCGTCCCGGACTGGGTCGGCACGGTCGGTCTCGGCGTCTGCGCCACAGGCACGGAGTATTTCGGCCGGCCGGCCATCACCGCGCTGACCGGCCGCTTCGCACAGGGCGCCTACCGCATCACCGGGTCGCTCACGGACCCCGACGAGATCGCCGCGCCGGCGGATGCAGGCTTCGTCGCGGGCCTCGGCGTCGTCCACGGCGATCCGCGCAACACGCACACGCCCGATATCGTCGCCGCGCTCGCACACGAGAAAGGCACCTATCTGGTTGGCGGGCTGTCCGCGGCGGAGAGCGCGTTTCCGCAATTGGCAGGCCGAACCACGGAGGGTGGCGTCTCGGGTGTGCTGCTTGGCGGCGCGCTCAATGTCGCGGTTGGGCTGACGCAGGGCTGCTCGCCCATCGGGCCGACGCACCGGATCAGCCGGGGCGAGAGCAACGTACTGGTGCGCCTGGACGACCGCCCGGCGCTCGAGGTCCTGTGCGAGGATCTCGGCGTGGCCGACGGCGTCGATCCGCGGCCCTGGCTCGGCAACATCCATGCGGCGCTGCCCGTGGCCGGCTCCGATACGGGCGACTACCTCGTGCGCAACCTGATCGGCATCGAGCCGTCCCAGGGGCTGGTGGTGATCGCTGAGGAGATCCGGGCGGGCGCCCGGCTGATGTTCGTGCGCCGCGACGAGGAGAGCGCGTCGAAGGATTTGCGGCGCATGCTCGACGACCTGCAGTCGCGGACGCAGAGCCCGCCAAAGGCCGGGCTCTACTTTTCCTGCGTCGCGCGCGGACCCAATCTGTTCGAGGGCGAGGCCCACGAGCTCGGCGCGATCCGGGACAGCTTCGGCGAAATCCCGGTCGTCGGCTTCTTCGGCAACGGTGAGATCTCGCATGATCGCGTCTATGGCTATACGGGCGTCTTGACGTTGTTCCTTTGATTTTCTGATGCTTAGGCGAGTCTTTATATTGCGCCATCTGGCAGGTTTTGCCGGGGCAAGCGGTAATGATTGTTAGTGTAGCCGAGAAATAGGAAATCCACAGGGCCTTGAAATGGGTTAGGCCTTTAAAAGCCTGTCATATACGCCTGTTAAGTGCTTGCCGCGAGAGGCGCAATAACTGCAAGCAGGGATGGGCTCGTGTCGCAGTCAGCTATCGAGGTCTCGCGAGTCTGCAAGTCGTTCGAGCGGGGCAAGCTGATCCTGCGCGACGTTTCGCTCAAGCTCGGAAAGGGCGAAATGGTGGCCTTGATCGGGGCCTCCGGCTCCGGCAAGTCGACCTTGATCCGCTCCATCGCCGGCCTCATCGATATCGACAAGACCTCGAACGGCAGCATCGACCTGCTCGGCTCTCCCATGCAGCGAGACGGCCGCGTCTCCGCCAATGCCAAGGAGCTGCGCTCGCATGTCGGCGTGGTGTTCCAGCAGTTCAACCTGGTGGCGCGCCTGTCGCTGCTCACCAACGTGCTGCTCGGCCTCTTGGGCCAGATCTCCTATTGGCGCGGCTGCCTGGGCCGTTTCAGCCAGGCTGAGAAGGAGCGCGCCATGGTGGCGCTGCGGCGTGTCGACATCGAGGAGCATGCCCTGAAGCGCGGCTCGGAGCTTTCCGGCGGCCAGCAGCAGCGCGCCGCCATTGCCCGGACGCTCGTGCAGGGTGCCGAAGTGCTGATCGCCGACGAGCCCATAGCCTCTCTCGACCCGAACGCCGCGCGCCGGGTCATGGACATTCTCGCCGATCTGAACCGGGAGGAGGGCATCACGGTGCTGGTCTCCCTGCATCAGGTCGAGTTCGCGCTCCGCTACTGCCCCCGCACCATCGCGCTCCGTGACGGCGAGGTCGTCTATGACGGCCCCTCGGATGCGCTGACGCCTGCGTTTCTGAGCGAGCTTTACGGCGCGGAGAGCAAGGAGCTGTTTCTGCCGGGACTTGACCAGGAGACATCCGGGCCGAAGCCCGAGCCGGCAAAAGCGGGCCGGCGTCCGCCAAGCGACGCCGAACTGGAGAAGAGCGGCGCGGACGGCGCCCTCGTCACGGCGGGCGCGTCCTAGCGGCTTAACCGGTTTCATCGAACTCGAAGCGTTTGGTCGATCCTTTCCGAACGGGACGTGGGAGAGGACATGAGGAGTAGGGGAGCAACAGTGAAAGGAGCTTCAAGGATGTTTGGTACCACGATCAAGGCGGCCGTGGCGGCAGCGGTCGCGACTGCGCTTTCCGTGCCGGTAGCGGTTGCGGACGACAAGACCATCAATTTCGGCATCATCTCCACCGAGTCCAGCAGCAACCTGAAGAAGGTCTGGGATCCGTTCCTGAAGGCGATGGAGAAGGGTACGGGCCTGAAGATCAAGGGCTTTTTCGCCTCCGACTATGCCGGTGTGATCGAAGGCATGCGCTTCAAGAAGGTGCAGGTGGCCTGGTTCGGCAACAAGTCGGCCATGGAGGCCGTCGATCGGTCGAACGGCGAGGTCTTCGCGCAGACCGTCGATAGCGACGGCAATCCCGGCTACTGGTCGCTCGTGCTCGTGCACAAGGACAGTCCTTACGAGACGCTCGACGACATCCTGAAATGCGACAAGTCGATCGACTTCGGCATCGGCGATCCGAACTCGACGTCGGGCTTCCTGGTTCCCACGACCTACATCTTCGCCGAGCGCAACATCGACCCGAAGAGGTGCTTCAAGACGGTGCGTAGCGCCAATCATCAGGCCAATGCCTTCGCCGTCGCCAACAAGCAGGTCCATGCCGCGACCAACAACACCGAGAACCAGCGCCGCCTGGCCAAGACCCATCCGGACGCGGCCAAGAAGCTCAAGGTGATCTGGAAGTCGCCGCTGATCCCGAGCGACCCGCTGGTCTGGCGCGCGGATCTGGATCCCGAGCTGAAGGCGAAGATCTATACCTTCGTCATGAGCTACGGCCGGCTTGGGACGCTGGAAGAGGTTGCCGCTGCACGCAAGGTGCTCGCAGCACTGCAATGGGCGCCGTTCCGTCCCTCGTCGAACGCGCAGCTCTATCCGATCCGTCAGCTCGCCATCAACAGGAAGATCCTGAAGATCAAGGGCGATGGCAAGCTGAGCGACGCCGACAAGGACAAGAAGATCACGGAGCTGAAGAAACAGAGCGATGAGATCGCCAAGCTCATGAAGCAAGCGCCGAGCATGTAAGGTGTCTTGCTGATCTTACGTATCCGATGGCGCCGGGGCTTGGCTCCGGCGCCATTCCCGTTTTCCGGTCCTGAGAGAGGGCAGTCTCATGGCTGAATTGACCGCGGCTTCCGTCCGCACCGGCGCCGATCCCATCATCGTCCCCCGTCCGCCCTGGCAGCAGCGCGCGCGTGGGTTCCTCATCACCCTCGCTATCCTGGCCTTGCTTGCCTGGAGCTGGGCCCCGACGGAGATGAAGAACTTCACCCTGCTCTTTACGGACTGGCGCAACATGGCGGAGTTCGCGGGGGGATTCCTGAACCCGAACTTCCACGACTGGGACATCTATCTGGAGGAGATGATCGTCACCATCCAGATCGCGGTGTGGGGCACGGCGCTCGCCGTGATTCTGGGCATTCCCTTCGCGATCCTGAGCTCGTCCAACGTCTGCCCGCAATGGGTCGTGCAGCCCGTACGCCGCCTGATGGACGCGTCCCGCGCCATCAACGAGATCGTCTTCGCGCTGCTCTTCGTCGTCGCCGTCGGCCTCGGCCCCTTCGCCGGCGTCATGGCGCTCTTTATCCACAACACGGGCATCGTCGCCAAGCTGTTCTCCGAGGCGGTCGAGGCCGCCGATCCACGGCCCGTCGAGGGCATCCGCGCCACCGGCGCGAGCCGTCTCCAGGAGGTGATCTTCGGCATCATCCCGCAGGTGATCCCGCTCTGGAGCTCCTACACGCTCTACCGTTTCGAGACCAATGTGCGCTCCGCCACGGTGCTCGGCATCATCGGCGCCGGCGGCATCGGGCACTCGCTCTACGAGAACATCCGCTCCTTCGAGTATTCCCAGACGGCGGCGATCATCATCATCGTGGTGGCGTCCGTGATGATCATCGACATGGTCAGCGCGCGGCTGCGCGGCATGCTGGTTTAGGCGAGGGCGGCGTCAGCCCGGCGGGTTGGCGTCGCGCCAGGCGATGAG
>JAKSBI010000261.1 GCA_022361215.1 Hyphomicrobiales bacterium
GCATGTTCGTCTGCTCCGACACCGACTATTGCGAGGGCCGCCGCCCCGAGGCGCCGTCCGGGCCCCGGGAGGCCGCGCCATGAGCGCCGACGGGCCGCTGCTCGCCGCCTCGGGGCTGACCAAGAGCTTCGGCGCGCAGGTCGGCTGCGCCGACGTCTCCTTCGAGCTCTGGCCCGGCGAGGTGCTCGGCATCGTCGGCGAGTCGGGCTCCGGCAAGACCACGCTCCTGAACTGCCTCTCGGCGCGGCTCGAGCCGGACCGGGGCCAGGTGCGCTACCGCACCCGCATGGGCCAGCTCGAGAACGTCTTCTCTCTGAGCGAGGCCGAGCGGCGGTTCCTCATGCGCACCGACTGGGCCTTCGTGCACCAGAACCCGCGCGACGGGCTGCGCATGAACGTCAGCGCCGGCGCCAATGTGGGCGAGCGGCTGATGGCCGTGGGCGAGCGCCACTACGGGAACATCCGGGCCCGCGCCACGGACTGGCTTACCAAGGTGGAGATCGATGTCGGGCGCATCGACGACTTCCCGCGCACCTATTCCGGCGGCATGCAGCAGCGGCTGCAGATCGCCCGCAACCTGGTCACAGGCCCGCGCCTCGTCTTCATGGACGAGCCCACCGGCGGCCTCGACGTCTCGGTGCAGGCGCGCCTGCTCGACCTGATCCGGGGGCTTGTCACCGATCTGGCGCTTTCCGCCGTTATCGTCACCCACGATCTGGCCGTGGCGCGGCTGCTGGCGCATCGGCTGATGGTGATGCAGCGCGGCCGCGTCGTGGAGCAGGGGCTGACGGACCAGGTGCTGGACGACCCGCAGCACGCCTACAGTCAGCTCTTGGTCTCCTCGGTGTTGCAGCCATGAGCGAGCCCCGAGACATTCTCCGCGCGGAAGGCGTGTCGAAAGCCTTCACGCTTCACCTCAAGGACGGGCTGCGCCTGCCGGTTCTGAAGGACCTGTCGCTCACCGTCCGCGCCGGCGAGGCCGTGGCGTTGACCGGCCCTTCCGGCGCCGGCAAGAGCACGCTGATGCGCATGCTCTACGCCAACTACCGGGTGGACGGGGGCGCGCTGAACGTGCGTCACGGCGACGGCTGGGTCGATCTGGCGCGCGCCGATCCGCGCACCCTGCGCGCCGTGCGCCGCGACACCATCGGCTATGTGGCCCAGTTCCTGCGCGTGATCCCGCGCGTGCCGGCCCTGCAGGTGGTGGCGGAGCCGCTGCGCGAGCGCGGCGTCCCGCAGGCGGAGGCCGAGGCCCGCGCCCGGGACCTGCTCGCCCGCCTCAACATCGCCGAGGCGCTCTGGAACCTCTCGCCCGTCACCTTCTCCGGCGGCGAGCAGCAGCGGGTGAACATCGCGCGCGGGCTGGCGGCATCCTATCCGCTGCTGCTGCTCGACGAGCCCACCGCGTCCCTCGACAAGGACAATCGCCGCGTCGTCATCGATCTGATCGGCCAGGTGCGCGACGCGGGCACGGCCATTGTCGGCATTTTCCACGACGAGGCGGCGCGCGACGCGGTCTGCACGCGCGCCCTCGATCTTTCGGGCCAGGGAGCTGCCGCATGATACGCGAGATGGTTTTGACGAATGGCGACGTCGTCCTGGCGGACGAGGTGCTGCGGGGCACGGTGGTGGTGCGCGACGGCCGCATCGCCGAGATCGACGACGCGCCGTCGCATCTGAGATCGGCCGAGGATCTGGAAGGCGACATGCTGATCCCGGGCCTGGTCGAGCTGCACACGGACAACATCGAGCGCCACCTGCTGCCCCGGCCCAAGGCCCCGTGGCCGCCGGAAGCGGCCGTCATCGCCCACGACCGCGAGGTCGCCGCCGCCGGCATCACTACGGTCTGCAATGCGATTGCCGTCGGCGCTGTCACCAAGCGGGAGGTGCGCGAGGCGATGCTGACGGAGATCTACGCCGCCGTGGACGCGCTTGGCCGGAGCGGGGCGCTGAAGGCCAGCCATCTGCTGCACTATCGCTGCGAGATCGGGCATCCCGGCCTGCTGCAGCTCTTGGAGCCAGCCATCGGCCACCCGACCCTGCGCGTCATCTCGGTCATGGACCACACGCCGGGGCAGCGCCAGTTCGCCGATCTCGACCGCTATGCGACCTTCTACAAGGGCCACTACGGCATGAACGACGCGGAGCTGGAGACGTTCCTGAAGGACCGCCAGGACGATCAGGTCCGCTATGCCGCCGACAACCGCGCCGCCGTGGTCAAGCTGGCGGCGGACCGGGGCATCGCGCTCGCCAGCCACGACGATGCCACCGTCGCTCATGTAGAGGAGGCGATCGCCGACGGTATGGTCATCGCCGAGTTCCCCACCACGGTCGAGGCCGCCGACGCCTCGCACCGGAACGGGCTCGCCGTGCTCATGGGCGGCCCCAACATGGTGCGCGGCGAATCGCACTCCGGCAATGTCTCGGCGCGCGAGCTGGCCGAGCGCGGCACCCTCGACATCATCTCCAGCGACTACATTCCGGCGTCGTCGCTCTACGCGGCCCTGGTCATGGAGGAGAGCGTCGACGCCATCGCGCTGCCCGAGGCCATCGCCGCGGTGACGCGCAACCCGGCCCGGCAGATCGGGCTCGACGACCGCGGCGAGATCGTGGCCGGCCGGCGCGCGGATCTGGTGCGGGTGCGCCGCACGGGCACCGTGCCGGCGATCAGGACGGTGTGGCGGGAGGGCGAGGTGATCGCCTGACGCCGCGGCCCACCGCGTGCGCCGTCTCGATGAAGGCCGCGGTCAGGGCGGACCGGTCCTCTTCGCGGGACGAGATGCCGAGCTCGACCTGAAACAGCGACCTGGGGTCCTGCAGCGGCCGGAAGGTCGCGCCTGCGGGCGAGAAGCTGCGGAGCGATTCCGGGCAGAGCCCGATACCCAGTCCCGCCGCCACCAGGCTGACCAGGGTGTGGATCCGGTCCACCTCCTGCACCACGTTCGGCGTGAAGCCCATGGCCTGACAGGCGAAGAGGACGCGCCCCTGATAGCCGGTCCCCCGGCGCGACGGCAGGAAGATGAAGCGCTCGTGGCTGAGCTGCTTGACGCTGATGCGCGTCCGGTCGGCCAGGGGATGGGTCTCGGGCAGAACCGCCACCAGGCGCTCCCGCATGAAGATCTCCTGGCGAATGCCGCGCTTGACCACGGTGGGGGCCAGGAACAGCGCGACGTCGACCCGTTTTTGCAGCAGCGCGTCCTGGTGCTCCGCCGTCGTCAGCTCCTCGAAGCGGAAGCTGACATCCGGATGGCGCGCGCGATAGCGGCGCAGGATGCCGGGCAGCACGTCATAGGTGGACAGGCGGTTGAAGCCGACCGCGATGCGGCCGCTCATGCCGCGGGCCACGGCGCGGGTGAGGTCGACCGCGTCCGTCAGCTGCGACAGGATCAGCCGCGCCCGCTCCAGAAACACGGCGCCGGACCGGGTCAGCTCCACGGACTGCCGGTTGCGTCTGAGCAGCTCGGTTCCGAGCTCCGCTTCCAGTTGGCGAATGGAATCGCTCAAGGGCGGCTGCGACATGTTCAGCCGCGCCGCCGCCCGGCGGAAGTTCAGCTCCTCGGCGACGGCGACGAATCTCTGAAGGTGAGGAATGCTCGGCATCTGCGACCCGCGGCAAGGCGTTTCGAGGAGCCGAAACTCTACAGTTGTTGATATGAGAATCATATCAGCATCATCTCACGATCATATTGGACCTATCAGCGAGGCGGGCCTAGTCTCCCCCGGGTGATCGCTTGGGGGGCGTCGCCGCTCCCTCGGTATTGTCGCATGCGGAGAAGCGCCCATGGCCCACGCCCTGCAAGCTGCCCGCGCGTATCCCGATGGCGTCGACGTGCGCCCGCTGTCCGACGATATCGCAGCCGAGATCCGCGGCGTCGATCTCGGCCGGCCCCTGAGCGACGCCGTCTTCGGCGCGATCTACGACGCTTGGCTCGATCATCAGGTTCTGCTGTTTCGCGACCAGGCTCTGACCGGCCGCCAGATGGTCGCCTTCAGCCGCCGCTTCGGCGAGCTCGATCCGGCGCCGGGTACGGGCACGGGGCCGGGGCCCACCGTCGTCGACGGCGTGCCCGAGATTCACGTGATCTCGAACGTCATGGAGGACGGTCGGCTGACCGGCTCTGACGGCGTCGACGAATGCGTCTGGCACAACGACATGCGCGATACGGATCTGCCGCCCAAGGCATGCTGTCTCTACGCGCTCGAGGTGCCGGAGGCGGAGGGCGATACCGGCTTCCTCAACATGTACACCGTCTACGAGCTGCTGCCGGGCGCGCTGCAGGAGCGCATCGAAGGCCGCACCATTAGGCACGTGGCGGAGGCTGCCCGCGACGGTCTCGGCGCAGCCGGCGCCGATGTCGCCCGCCTGCCGGGGGTGAGCCAGCCGCTCGTGCGCACGCATCCCGCGACCGGCCGCAAGGCGCTCTATCTGGGCTGGCGGCGGGGCAGCTCCGTCAGCGGCCTCACCGCCACGGAGTCCGAGGAGCTGCTCGACGTGCTATGGGTGCATGTCGAGGAGCTGGGCCGCAACAGCTGGCACAACCGCTGGCGGCCGGGCGACCTGGTGCTCTGGGACAACCACTGCGCCATGCACCGGCGCTGCGCCTATTCCGCCGGCGCGCGCCGCATCCTGCATCGCACCCAGGTCAAGGCGCTGCCGCGCTAAAGCATGTCTCCCGAAAGTGGATACCGGTTTCGGGACAAAAGACATGCTCCAACAAAGAACGAGAGCAATAGCGCGACTCAGAATGATCGCGACAGGCTCTAGAGCCTGTTGAGCCTCGCGTCGGGGTGGGCGCGATCGATCCCGATCTGCGCTAGCAGCGCCGGACCGAGAGGTCGATCTTCTTCAGGTCGATGGGCGAGCGGACCGAGAGCTTGATCGAGGCGCGGCACTTGTCCTCGATGATGGTGGAGAGCTGGGCGCCGGCGCTGCCGTCGCCGCCCTGCTGGGGCGTCAGGAAGGCCGACAGGCTGTTCTCGGTGATGGTGCCGTCCAGCGTGCCGTCCGCGTGATGGGTCAGCAGCTTCCATTTTCCGGAGGCTTTCGACCCGTTGAGGACGATATCGAAGGCCGTGCCGGCGATGTCCATCTCGTCGCTGGCGCATGTCAGGTCCATGCTGCCGCGGGAGGGATCGCCTTCGGCCTTGATGATGGCCTGGCACCTGGCGCGCTGCTTGTCGGCCTGCGCGAATACGAACCAGCCGAAGCCGGTCCACTTGCCCTGAAGCATGTCGAAGTCGAGAAGGCGCTCGGCCGAGGCGTGGGGCGGCACCGCGGCCGCGGCGGCCAGCAGGACGGCGGCGGCTATCAGGCGTGACCGCACCCGTCCTGCGGACACCCATAGTCCGGACCTGACATTTCGCATGAGAAGCCTCCCGCTTTGATCGTTGACGGCGCACTTTGCGATGCATTTGCGGCGAAAGACGGATCGTTCCGGGCGAACGCGCCGCAAAACTCCGCATACGGAGCCTGAATGCCGGATGAACGCCCCCCTCGGACGAGGTTCACGCCGGTGATGACACGATGCCGCGGTGAGCATGGGTGAGGTCCTCCGCGGTCCGGGTGAGTCGCCCGCCCCAGAGCAGGCAGGAGAGTGGCGATCATGTTGACCCATCGTGAGAGACGATCGAGGCAGGCTGTCGCGGTGACGGCGATGGCCCTGGCCATGGGCTTCCTCAGCGTCGCGGACGCTTACGCCCAGACCCGGCGCGGCAGTGGTTTTTCGGCGCAGCCGCAGACGCGCCGGCCCTTTACCGTGACACCCAAGGCGCCGCGCATCGACGTGCCAAAGGCGCCCATAGGTGCTGCCGCTCGGCAAAGGGTGCCGGTGCCCGTCAAGCGTCCGGCCAGGTCCAAGGTCGTGAAGACCGTCGGCGAGCGCACGACCGTCAGGAAGACGCAACCGCATGCGAGATACCGCTACTGGTACGACGGCCATCATCATGGCTACCACGAGCCCTACGGCTACCGCGGGTATCACCGGTCCTACCCGTACCGTCCGCACTATGGCGGCTATGGCGGAGGCTACGCGCATTGCCGCTAGCCGCAGCGTGACGGATGGCATGATTCGGGTCGAACTGTGCCCTGGTGACGCTGGATCGGTGAGACCCAATCAATCCGTGCAGACCGTTCACATCTCGTTAACCATGATGCGCCAGGGTTCCGGCGGCTCATTCGCTATCGGCCGAACGCACCACATGTACACCCAAAGGATCGCCGTCATGCGCCGAGGCGCCGCCCTCGCGCGATCGCTCGTTCTTGTTCTCA
>JAKSBI010000784.1 GCA_022361215.1 Hyphomicrobiales bacterium
CTCCTCGGGGGCGGCGCGCAATTTCCGCGCTTATTGGGGGCCCTACGCGGTCTCAAAAGCGGCCCTCGACGCACTGGTCAAGACCTATGCCCACGAGATCCAGAGCACCAACGTGCGCGCCAACCTGATCAATCCCGGCCCCATCGCCACGGGCATGCGCGCCAAGGCCGTGCCCGGCGAGGACCCCGCCACGCTTCCGACGCCGGACGACATCGCTGAGACGTTCGTGACCATGGCGCTGCCGGACTATCGGGAGAACGGGCTCGTCGTGGACTTTCAGTGAACCCGGTT
This sequence comes from Hyphomicrobiales bacterium, assembly GCA_022361215.1. Lineage (GTDB taxonomy): Bacteria > Pseudomonadota > Alphaproteobacteria > Rhizobiales > Methyloligellaceae > JAKSBI01. The sequence goes on from JAKSBI010000784.1 coordinate 292, forward strand.
AACTGATTGTCTTCAAACCAATCTCTAACTTGTTAACCATCCAAAACGGCAGAAGAGATGAATTGCTCTTCCCTCCGTCATTCCTGCGAAAGCACAGTGGTGTCCGGGATTCGAGCGCAGCCCGGACCCAACCATCGTCATTGCCGGGCTTGACCCGGCAATCCATGCCGTTTCCTCTCGAATTTGCCGAGAGGCCAATGGAATGGATGCCCGGATCAGGTCGGGGCATGACAAAAATCGAGGGCGCGGTAGACCATCCGAAATGCTGTCCGGGCGCACAGCTTCAGGCCAGAAACCAAGGCCGTGCCTGCCATCCAGACCGACCCGTTCCCAAAATCCCGGATACCACTGCGCTTTCGCGGGAATGACGGAGACTATGGATAACCTTCAGACCTCGGCGGCGGAGCGCGCGCTCATCAGTCCGCCGTCTCCAGAACCATGCCGTCATAAGCGGGCTCCACGCCCTCGGGCAGCTCGCGGCGCAGGGTCTCGTAGTCCAGGTCCACGTGCATGTGAGTGAGGACGGCCCGTTTCGGCTTGACGCGCTCGATGGCCGCCAGGGACTCCTCCAGGCTGAAATGGCTCGGATGGGACGTATAGCGGAGGGCGTCCACGATCCAGACGTCGAGGTCTTTGAGATAGTCGTAGGACTCCTCGGGCAGCCCCTTGATATCGCAGGAATAGGCGACATTGCCGAAGCGGAAGCCGAGGGCGTCGATCTCGCCATGGTGCTGCAGATAGGGCATGGCCTCGATGGCGCCGCCGGCCCCCTCGATTCGGACCGGCCGACCGGGCGCGATCAGATGATCGTCGAGGATCGGCGGATAGCTGCTGCCGGGCGGCGTCTCGAAGCAATAGCCGAAGCGCTGTTTGAGGGTGGCGAGCGTGCGCGTGTCCCCATAGATGTCCACGCGCCGACGGCCGTTGAAGCCAACGAATCTGAGGTCGTCGATGCCGTGGGTGTGGTCGGCGTGATCGTGGCTGTAAAGCACGCCGTCGACCCAGCCCACATCGACGCCGAGAAGCTGCTGGCGCAGATCGGGGGACGTGTCGACCAGAACCGCCGTCTCTCCCTCCGGAGCGAATCGCTGGACCAGCAGCGACGCCCGCCGCCGCCGGTTCTTCGGGTTGTCCGGATCGCACGCGCCCCAATGCCCGCCGATGCGCGGCGTGCCTGCCGAGGTACCGCATCCCAGGATCGTCAGGCGCAGGGTCATGCGGCCGTGCCGCTCGCCCGATCCGCCGGCTGGGGCACCTTCGAGAAGAGCCGCAGGAAGTTCGCGGTCGTGGCTTCGGCCAGGGCCGCCGGGCTGAGGCCCCTGACCTCGGCAAGGCGGGCGGCGGTGTGCGCCACGAAGGCCGGCTCGTTGCGCTTGCCGCGCTGGGGCTCGGGCGCGAGAAAGGGTGCGTCGGTCTCGACGAGCAGCCGGTCCGTCGGCACGTCGCGCGCAATGGACCTCAGCGCGTCGGAGTTCTTGAAGGTGAGCACGCCCGAGAACGAGACGTAGAGGCCGAGGGCCAGGCCCCGCTCGGCCAGCCCGCGCCCGGCCGTGAAGCAGTGCAGGACGGCGCTGAAGGGTCCCTGCGCCATCTCCTCCTCGAGGATGCGCGCGGTGTCCTCGTCGGCCTCGCGGCTGTGGATGACGAGCGGCAGTCCGGTCTCGCGGGCGGCGGCGATGTGGCGGCGGAAGCCCTCGGCCTGGTCGGCGCGGGGGCTGTTGTCGTAGTGGTAATCGAGACCCGCCTCCCCGATGGCGACCACCTTGGGATGGGCCGCGAGCGCAACGATCTCGGAGACCGGGATGTCCAGTTCCTCATCTGCATTGTGCGGATGGGTGCCGACGGAGCAATAGACATTGTCGTAGCGCTCGGCGATGGCCAGCACCTCCGGGAACATCCGGATCCGGGTCGAGATCGTGACCATCAGGCCGACGCCGGCGCGGCCCGCCCGCGCGACCACCTCGTCGAGCTCGTCCGCCAGCTTTGGAAAGTCGAGATGGCAGTGGCTGTCGACCAGCATCACTCGGCCGCCTCGTCCTTGTCCACGTAGCGCGGGAACACGGGCTGCGGCGCGGGCAGTTCGGTTCCGCCCGCGAGACGGCCGGCAGACCCGAGGCTCGCGAAGTCCCGCGCCGCCTCCGGTACTACCAGCAGATCGAGCATGCGCGCCGCGGAGGCCGGCACTACCGGCTGCGCCAGGATGGCAACCTGCCGCACCACCTCGGCGGTGACGTAGAGCACCGTGCCCATGCGCACCGGATCGGTCTTCTTCAGGGCCCAGGGCTCCTCGCCAGCGAAATAGCGGTTGGCCTCGGCCACCACGGCCCAGATTACTTCCAGGCCGCGATGGATGGCCTGGCGCTCCATGGCCTCACGGACGGTCTCCAGCGTGGCATCCGCCATGTCGAGGATCCTGGTGTCGGCGTCGGTGAAGGCGCCGGGCTCCGGCAAGCGGCCGTCGCAGTTCTTGGCGATCATGGAGAGGGAGCGCTGCGCCAGATTGCCGAGGTCGTTGGCGAGATCGGCATTGATGCGCCCGACGATGGCCTCGTGGCTGTAGTTGCCATCCTGCCCGAACGGCACCTCGCGCAGGAAGAAGTAGCGCACCGGATCGACGCCGTAATGCTCGGTGAGCGCGAAGGGATCGACCACGTTGCCGACCGACTTCGACATCTTCTCACCGCGGTTCAGCAGAAAGCCGTGAGCGAAAACCCGCTTCGGCAGCGCCACGCCGGCCGACATCAGGAAGGCCGGCCAGTAGACCGAATGGAAGCGGACAATGTCCTTGCCGATGATGTGGATGTCGGCGGGCCAATATCTCTGGAACGAAGGCGCGTCCTCGTCCGGGAAGCCCACACCCGTGATGTAGTTGGTCAGGGCGTCGACCCAGACATACATGATGTGC
>JAKSBI010000732.1 GCA_022361215.1 Hyphomicrobiales bacterium
GCCAGATTAGGCTGCCACACAAGCCTGCGCCGTTCGCTCTATTCAGCAATCCGTATCAAGGGATCAAGCAGTCATCAACCATATATTCTTCTATATACAATATTGTCAGAGAATTGACTGGTTGTGCTTCTCTATTCTGGGGCGAGATTGCAAAAACCCCAGCTTGACAGACCGCTTGACGATTGAAGCACTCGACCCTGAAGAGAAACAGGAAATGCAACAAACAAGAATGACCGACCGTCTGACCCCTCAAAGCAAACACCGGACAAACTGACGCACCAATCAACACTCAATCCAACAAAGTCGAGGGGAAGCCTTCGATTTCTCCGACAAAGCAATCATACAGTGCCGACGTCGAGACGCGCGCTCAGCAATCTGACCGATCGTTCGACCTAACATAACCGCCGAATCCAACCGCTATAGGACGTCCAGGCTTGATAGGCGCTACCAATTTGTCACATCGCCGTCTTCGCCTGTCCCTCCTTCTGCCTTGTCACGGCCAAGTGAAAAGACATCGAAATCGCCGTGAGTGCCTGGAAACCGATATATGTAGGCTTGTCCCCAGGGGTCTTTGAGGCCATCCGCTTTTTTGAGATACGGCCCCTTCCAGTTCTTGACATTTGGTGGTGCGTTGAGCAGGGCTCCAAGCCCATTTTGTTGGGCCGGATATGTTCCAGTATCCAAATAGTAGAGTTCGATTGCGCTGCTTAAATTGTTTATCTGAAGCTGTGCGGTGCTTGATTTTGCCGTTCCCAAATACCCAAGAATACGTGGCCCGGCCAAGCCTGCAAAAAGTGCAATGATGCCGAGAACAACAAGCAACTCCAGAAGCGTGAAGCCACCGTCGCTTCGCTGTAGCTTGCTGCGGGATTCTGTATGACTTGTGTTTCGAGTGTGCGGCGCGGCCGTTTTGAAAGAGCGTGGCGAACAAAAATTGGCTTGAAACCAAATCCCCAAGAAGCGTGATCGTGACATGGCCTCTCCCGTCAAAGCTTCTACGTCGTTGATGTTTGAACTTGGATATCTTTGATGATCATATTTTTAGAGCGACGATCATCAACGGGCCAGAAATGGAATCGCGGCAGTCCGTGGCGGCAGGACCAATGTATCGCCTGTCAGTTCGACCAGTCGACACTCTCGGTCAATCGCGGTGCGCCGCCCAAAACCTGAGCAACACGCAATGCCTCGCTCATGGCGTCTATTGAACTAAGGCAAGTGGTCCATAAAGCCAGACTAGCCAAGTCCCGGCGGCGAGATAGACCCCAAAGGGGACCTTCTTTGCTGCCGACAGTTCGGAACCGCCAATGCTCTGCAGAGCTGTTGCCGTAAGCGCGGCAAAGGCTGCGATGAGCACGACCCAGGGTAGCCCCATCCAGCCGACCCAGGCGCCGGCTGATCCAAGCAGTTTGACATCCCCGAGGCCGAGCCCCTCTCGCCCGCGCATTTTGAAATAGGCCACCCTTACCGTGAAAAAGAACAGGAGGCCGAGCGCCGCACCTATGGCGTGGTCCCAAAACGTTTCGGGGGCCGAAAGGAACGCGACCAACAGGCCCAATGGCAATAGCGGCAGCGTAATGGCATCGGGAAGACGCAAGTGCCGCCAGTCGATGAACGCCAGCGCCAGAAGGGCCCAACCGAGCATGCAACCGGCCACCGCCTGAACACCATCCATGACCCAGACGGACCAGAGCGCGGCGATGGTCGCGCTCAACTCGATAGCAGGATAGATGTATCCGAGTGGCGTGCCACACGACCTGCAACGGCCCTTTTGAACGAGCCAGCTCAAAATCGGGATGAGTTCATGCGATGCAATCCGCACCCCGCACGTGCTGCACGCTGAGCGGCCCAACACCACAGGCTGTCGCTGCGGCAGCCTGACGACAAGGACACCAAGAAAGCTCCCGACAAAAGGAGATGCAACGATCAACAGCCACTCGGGATTCATTTCTCAGCAGTCCCCCACGCCGAGCCAACACTAGCTGATTACATATTTTTCGCAGTATCAGGCAGCATAAACCGCATTATATATTCCATATTATTTAGGTGTTTGCGAAGTGAGAAAATAAGAGTGATAATGATTCTGAAAATTACATCCTTGTTCAATCCGAGCTTAGATTTTGTTCTCTCTGCTGCGATCAACATCATGCCGATCAACGCTTGCAACGTCCTGATGCAGACTGCCTCCACAGGGTAGATGGCAGGCACGACCGGCAGCCTCGTTCCATCTAACTGTGTCTCCAGGCCTGCGGTCTAACAACGGTTAGCCTCTATCCTGTGGGAGTTTGCAACAGTCAAATGCCCTGATAACTCCCTTATGCGCTGTGCGAATTCCCTGTTTTTCTGTTTAGGGAATCTAGCCCTAAGCAACTGATTTGGGTGAGAGTTTTTCTAATGTTACAACCAATGACCCGGCAATATGCGAAGTTACCCTGTTTCTTCCCTGCCAAACAGGGAATTGCCCTTGGAGACAAGTTCGCTCCAGACTGCCTGCACCGCCAGCCTTCGTTTTCACCCGAGATATGCATCCAGGCTGTGGTTTGCGCTTCATAACGATTCGCAGGCCGGGCGGTCTGGCACGTCCGCCGAGCGTCTGCGGCCAGATGAAACATGACGACTGAAGTCATGTTATGCTAAGTGGATCACCGACCTCGTGTGTGTGTGGAGCGAGAGTGGAATGCCGGGCTCAGACGGGTTGGGATCTGATATGGGTACAGTTGCGGGCGAGCGGCTTGGCGATACGGCACTTTGCGCCGCTGCTCCGCCATATGGCGAGACCAGCGTGCAAGCGTTCGCCCTGCGCGACGGCGCCGGGCTCTATCTGATCCGCCCCGACCATCGGAGTGCGGCCTCGATCTCGCTGGATGCGGCCGGGGGCTATCTGTGTGTGGGGCTCGTTGGAGAGCTCGCCTTGTGGAAGGGCGAGGACAGGGAGGCGCTGCGGACGGGACAGCTCCATGTCCTGCGCCAGCGGGCGGGTGCGGGCTTCAGGCGGATCGAATGCGCCTCGCCGGGCCGGCTTGCCGCGGTCGTGTTCTTCTCGACGCGTTGGTGCCGGTCCTGTCCTCAGGGGCCGACATGCGATGTAGGCCGGTTCCTGTTGCACGGAAATGGCGGCCGCGCGGGCGCCTGCGATCAAGCGATCGAGCTGGACGAGACCGGCCTTGCTTGTGCGCGGGGCCTGCTCGATCTCCATATCGAGGAGGATGCCGACACGCTCTCGGTGGAGCGCTCGGTGCTGGCGCTGCTGTCCTGGGCGTTCGCCAGGCATGCGGATCGCACAGACGCGCCGGCGCGGGACGCGTCCTTGCCGCCACGGGCCGCCATGAAGGTGCGCCAGGCCGCCGAGATTCTCCGGCAACGCTTCGAGGACCCGCCGACGATAGCCGAGCTGAGCGCGCTCATCGGACTGAACGAAAGCGACCTCAAGCGCTGGTTCAAGAGCCTCTACGGCGACAGCATCGCCAGCTACTCGCGCCAGCGGCGCCTGGAGGCCGCGCGCGACCTGCTGGTGCACAGCTCTCTCGGCGTGGCCAGCATCGCCCTCGAGGTCGGCTTCTCCAACCCGAGCCAGTTCGCCCGCGCCTTCCGCCTGCAGTTCGGTCTCAACCCCTCCGAATATCGCCGCTCGCCAAGCTAGCGAACCGCGCGCGGGCATCTCTCGGCCAAAAATCATCCGTTTCGGGTCGGATCGCTCCCGGAATGAGGCGCGTAGAGGCGCGCCACCTGCTCCCATGGCCCTTGAGGGCAAGGCCGTCCGTCGGTGCCGCAGACACAGCGCTGACGAACGAGAGACGGCCTTGCCGCGTGTCAGCGAGGGGCAAGCCTGGCGGCAGGCAACGGATAACGGGACGGGGCAATGGCTTACACGAGTTACAGGTCTCCGGCGGGCATCATCCCGGCGGACGGAACGTTGGCATGCAAGGGGGCAGGCTTTCTGCAATCGCATCTTCGCCTGCTGGCGGGAGCGTTCGCGCTGTGCATCGGCGCCGCGGCGTTCGTGCAGGAAGCCTTCGGCCAATCGGCGACGCCGGGGGCCACGGTCGCGCTGGATACGGTCGTCGTTCGCGAAGGCATTGCGCCCGGCGGCGTGCCGGCGGCACCGGCCGATGGTGGCGCGTCGGCGTCCCCGGAAGCCATCGCCCGCGCGCGGCTCGAGGCGCTCGCCGGCGGTACGGCGCTGATCGCCCGGTCGGACCTGACCGGTCGCGCCGACGTCACGATCGCCGATACGCTGGCCATCGTTCCAGGCGTGGTCGTGCAGAGCTTCTTTGGTGGCAACGACCAGCCGCGCATTCAGATCCGCGGGTCCGGGCTGCAACAGAACCCGGTGGAGCGGGGCATCCTCATCCTGCAGGACGGCCTGCCCCTGAATCGCGCGGACGGCTCCTACATCATCGGCCTCGCAGATTCCCGCCAGGCCCAGTTCACGGAGATCTATCGCGGCTACACCGCCAACCGGCTGGGGGCGACGGTGCTGGGCGGCGCCATCAACTTCACCTCGCCCAACGGCACCATCGCGCCCGGGGCGGTGGTCGGGGCCGAGGCCGGCAGCTTCGAGCAGTTCACGACGTTTGCCCGCGCCGGGGCGCGCCAAGGCAACCTCGATGGCCATGCCCAGATGAGCTACAGCGAGCGCGACGGCTTCCGCGACCGCAACAGCTCCGAGCGCCTGAACGTCAACCTGAACGCGGGCGCCAGGCTCAGCGACACCGTCAGCACCCGCGTCTTTCTCGGCTATACGGATCTGGGCTTCGACGTTGCCGGACCGCTGACGCGGGAAAAGCTGGAGGACGACCCGAAGCAAGTGTTTACCGGGCCGACCGTAACGCCGCCGCCACCGGCCTTGATCATCACCAATCCGGGCCCCAACGTCGTCCGCGACCGGCCGCGGCGCGAGGCCGAGCAGTTCCGCGCCGGATCCCGCACATCGGCCTCTTTCGGCGCGCATCTGTTCGATTTCGGCCTGGGCTACAGCTACACGGACGACAGCTTCAGGTTTCCCATCGCCGGCGGCATCCGGTCGACGGAGGGCGGCGACGTCACCGGCGTGGTGCGCTACTCCTACAGCCCGGATATGTCCCGGCCGCTGCCGCTGTTCGAGGCGACGGCGAAATACGTGACCGGGTCGGCCGGCCGCGCGTACTTCCAGAACATCGCGGGCCAGCAGGGCGCGCTCTTCGGCGACGGCGAGCTGGACGCCACCACGCTGTCGCTCCACGCGGGCCTGCACATTCCGCTCGGCGCGCGCGTCACGCTGGCGCCTGCGGTCGCCTATTCCTACGCGACCCGCGACCATGACGACCGCTTCGGTCCGGGGCCCAGGCCCGTTGCCGGGTTCAACCCGGTCACAGGCGCCTTCCAGACCCCCTTCGCACTGCCGCAGGACACCAGCTATGCGCGCGACTATTCCGGCTGGAGCCCGAGCCTCGGCCTGCTCTTCGACGTTGCGCCGGACAGCACCCTGTTCGGCGCCGTCAGCCGAAGCTTCGAGCCGCCGACCCATGACGACCTGCTGGCAACGATCAACGGCTCGCCCTTCTTCAGTCCCGGGGCGCCGGCCGCGGGCGTGCCGCGGTTGGCCTTCGCCACGCCCGACCTCGACGCGCAGACCGCGACCACCGTCGAGGTGGGCTGGCGGGGGCGCAAGGGACGCCTCGCGTGGGATGTGGTGACCTATTACTCGTGGGTGGAGGACGAGTTGCTGAACCTGCGCGACGCGTCGGGCGTCTCTCTCGGCGCCGTGAATGCGGACGAGACCACCCATTTCGGCATCGAGCTCGGCCTCGCCAAGCAGATCACGGAGAGGCTGAAGGCTCGTGTGGCCTACACCTTCCAGGAGTTCCGGTTCGACGGCGACCCGGTGCGTGGCGACAACCGGCTGGCCGGCGCGCCGTGGCACACCGTCAACGCGGCGGTGCGCTATGCCGTGACGCCGAGCTGGTTCGTGGAGGCCGAGGTCGACTGGCGACCCGACGACACCCCGGTCGACAACGCCAACACGCTGTTCAACGAGGCCTGGGTCGTCGTCGACCTGCGCTCCAACTACGACGTGAATGAGCGCTTCAGCCTCTATGGCGAGGTGCGGAACGTCTTCGACGAGGTCTATGCGTCGTCCACCCTGATCACGGACGTCGCGCGGCCGGACCAGGCCGCGTTCCTGCCGGGGGACGGGCGCGCCTTCATCGTCGGCCTCCGCGCCCGCATGTGATCGCAAGGAGAGTGCACGATGGTCACGACCGACGCCGATGCCATGGCCGAGCTTCCGGGCGGCCGGCTGCGGACGGACAAGATGCCGGGGCACTGGCTGCTCGCCCGCCTCGGCAAACGGGTATTGCGTCCGGGCGGCCTGGCCATGACCCAGGCGCTGCTCGCCGATCTCTCCATAGGTCCGGAGGACGACGTCGTGGAGCTGGCGCCGGGCCTCGGCCTCACGGCCCGCCTCATCCTGGAGAAGGCACCGCGTTCCTATGTGGGCGTCGAGCGTGATCGGGAGGCGGCGGCCTGGACCGCCCGCCGCCTGCCCGATGCACCGCATGTGTCGGTCCGCGTCGGCACCGCGGAGGAGACCGGGCTCGGCGACGCCACGGCCTCCATCGTCCTGGGCGAGGCCATGCTCTCGATGAATTCGCCGGAGCACAAGCGGCTGATCGTGAGCGAGGCCCATCGGGTGCTGCAGCCCGGTGGCCGCTATGCCATCCACGAGCTGCAGATCGTCCCCGACGACGTGGCCGCGGAGGTCAAGGAGGAGATCGAGACGAGGCTGTCCGCCGCAATTCATGTGGGGGCCCGGCCGCTGACGCGGGGCGAGTGGTGCGCCTGCCTCGAGCAGGCGGGCTTCACGGTCGAGGCGACCGGACGCGTGCCGATGAACCTGCTGCGCCCGGCCCGGCTGATCGCCGACGAGGGCCTCTGGCGCGCGTTGCGCTTCGTCAGGAACGTGATCATCGACCGCGACGCCCGCCGGCGCGTTCTGATGATGCGGCGAACCTTTCATAAGTATCGCGCGCATCTGAACGCGATCTCGATCGTGGCCCGGAAGGACTGAGGAGGTGAGACCCGTGACCGACACGCGCGAAAAAGGCTCTCTGCTGAAGGACCGGCTCTTCAGGACCGGCCTGGTCTCGACGGCCGTTGCATTTCTGGCGTGCTTGTCCACCCACATCCTGGCGATCGCCGGCGTGACGGGCGCCATCGCCTTGGCAGGGACGGTGGAACATGCATTGTTGTTCGCCGTGGCCGCCTTTGCCGCGCTCACGATCTACGCCGCGATTCGCCATCGCCGAAGTGCGCGCCGGGCGACCGCATCGGGGAGACAGGATCGGACGCCCTAGATCTGAAATAGGACGCTCGTGCCGGAGGGCCTGTGTTGCAATCGCCAACGCACCGCGCGTTGCCTGACGGGGTCACGCCTTACAGGCGCACGCCCGTCTTCGATCAGGACAGCCTCCCGGCGGCGCTCAGGCACCACCACCAGACCAAGGCCGGCGTGTGGGGCGTCATCCACGTGCTCGAAGGCCGGCTCGCCTACACCACGCTGGAACCTCCCACGGAACAGGTGCTCGTGCCCGATGCGCCGGGGATCGTCCAGCCCGGCCAGTTGCACAAGGTCACGCCTCTCGGAGACGTGCGCTTCTTCGTCGAGTTCCACCGATAGGCGGGCGTCCGTCGAAAGGGCGCCGGAGCCTCCCGGCCCGATCAGGAGCCGGGCGGCATCTTGGTGAAGGACTTGTCCTCCGCGATGAAGCGCGCGGCCATGATCAGGGCGCCCATGGTGAAGTCCTTGCCGTGTGCCTCGATCATCTCGGTCGAGAGCTCTGCCAGCTTCTTGAAGAACCGGTCCTTGCTGCGTTCTTCGGGACTCAGGTTCGCGTCCATTGGATCCACCCACCTTTGGCTTTCATGCGCTGATCACTTGAGCATCTGCGGCGGCAGCTCGACGATTGCGGCCAGGCCGCGATCGGTTCCGAGCGCCAGGAACCGGCCGTCGCCGGACCACGTCAATGTGGATATGGCGCCTTGGCCTTCCGTCTTGATCGGCAGCTCGTCGGGCTTGCCGAGTTCGGCGATTGCCAGCATGCCGTTTTCATAGCCGGCCGCGACCAGGGGCTTTGCCGGATGGGCCGCGACGGCGTCGATGGCGGCCAGGCTCGGCCGGCCCGTGTCCAGGGTCGCGGGCGGCGCGCCGTTCGTGGCCAGCCGGTCGCGCGGCCAGGCGATGATGCGGAAGGCGCCGCTGGTGACCATGGCCGTGCCGTCGGCGCTCCAGACGATCGATCTGACCGGCGAGGGGTAGTCGGGCAGCGAGACGGTGCCGCCGTTGTCCATCCGCCAGGCTTCGATGCCCGATCCATGGCCGCAGGCGAGCAATGTTCCGTCGGGGCTCCACGCCATGGCGTGCGCGCGTTCTGCGGCCGGCAGGTCCGCGACCCGCCTGGGCGCGTCCTCCATGCTCCAGATCGTTACGGCTCCGTCCCGGGCGACCGCCAGACGAGTGCCGCACGGCGAGAAGCCGAGCCTCCGGGCCAAGCCGTCCTGGGGCAGGGGCGCGGGCCGGTCGTCGCCGGCCGCCATGACCGCCACCTTGCCGCCGGTCGCGATGCAGGCAAGCCGGCCCGTCTCGGGGGCGACGTCGATGTCTGTGATCGGGCCGTCCAGGTCGCTCGAAAGGATGCCGCGGGTGCCGTCCGCGTCGACGCGGACGAGCGCTCCCGAAGCTTCTGCGAGGACAAATCCGCTGTCCCGATGGGCAGCGATCGCCGCCGGCGCCTGCTGCCCCGCGTGGAGGCGTGCGATCGGCGGCAGCGCCTTGGCTCTGGGCTGGATGGACGCCTGACCGTGCTCCACGCTCATCCGGATCCGCGCGGTCGCGGGCTCGGCGTCCGCGAGCGCCGCCAGGGCGACGGACCCGTCTGCCAGCGCGAAGGCCACGGCGTCGCCGCTTCTGTCGAAGACGACGTCGACGACGCCCGCGTCCAGCTCCCAGGACCGCGATAGCAGCCCGAAAAGCGTCAGGTCCTCGACCGTTGCCGTACTCATCGGTGCGTCCTCTTCCCTGCGTGGCCCGTTCAGGTCTCGGCCAGTTGCCGGTCCAGCTCGCTCAACGCTCCGGCCAGCGCCTCCTGCTCCCGGTCGCAGTCGTCGGCGAGCGCGACCACGCGCGCCAGCCGCGCCTCGAGCGCGGCCCGCCGCGTCCGGGTGTCCGCCGTCTCGCCGTCGCTCTCGACAGCCTCGGCGCAGCTCAGCAGCTCGACCTCGATGCCGGCGCGGGTCTGGCTGTGGAGCAGCTGGCGGGCGTTGAGCGCCGTCAGCGCCTCGACCAGCGCGATGCGCCGCGCCATCAGCTCGGCAGGGCTTGCGGCCGTCATGGCTCTCGTCCGTCCTCGTCGCGGTCGACCCTGAGATCGCGGGCCTCGTCCACCGCTTGCAGGATCTGCCGCAGCCCGCCGATGTCCGACACGAAATGCGCCTCCGCCTTGTCGATGTAGGACTGCAGCGTGTTCCAGACATCGACCCGCAGCAGCCGATGCGGGTCGCCGCCCATGGCCTCGAAGGCGCTCAGCCGGAACTGGTGGTGCAGGGCGATGCCGCTGATGACGAACTCCGCCAGCTCGCTTCCATGGGTCTCGATGAAAGGCAGGAGCAGCGGATGGTCGCCGAAGGCGATGCCGCGCGTGGCTAGCTCGTCCCGAACGAAATCCTGGAAATGCTGCTGCAGAAGATGGCGGCTCTCGCCCAGCAGCTTGACCACCAGCACGATGTCGCGGTCGGCGCGCCGCATGATCTCCGCGGCCGGTCCGCCCGGCGGTGCGTGCAGAGCATCGGGCAACGCGCGCGGCGGGCGGTCCTCAGGCATTCGTATGGCCCCTGTCGTCCGTGGGCGCGACCTCCCAGGCCGGCCTCTCGCCGCCTGGGTCGAAGACATCGTGTGCCGTTTCCCCCGGCGTTGCGCGGGAGCGGCCGGTCGTCTCGATGGCATGGCTCGCAGCCGTCATGGCGCCTTCTCGTCCGGCACGGGCGCCGCCGTACCGGGGTGTTGCCACCACAATTCTTTGGCCCGCTATTCTGATCGGGAAGAACGCAAGTCGTCAATCTGTAACGGTGTCGAATTTTTGAAAATTAATCATGATCTGTTTTGCAACAGTTGTTGCAGGCAGAGTGTCCGAAAATCGAACACCATCTCAGGATTTCAGAGATGCTGAAGCGTTAACCGTTTGATTCTCCGGGGCTGCCCGCTCTGGCATGGTCTTTGCTTCACCTGGGTAAGGTTGCCGTCCGAGTTAAGGTTACCGAAGTCATAAAACCGGCGCGCGCGCTTCAAGGCGGAGCGTCGAGAAAAGAACGAAGGGAGGAGGACTGCGTGGGAGTCGAGGTCGACGCAGCGCGTGCGGATGCGACCGGGGGGATCGTGACAGGTTTCGATCCGGCCGCTGCGCGCGTGCTGGCGCCATCTCGCCCCGACCGCGTTTTCCGGGACCTTTGCCATCCATACGCGATCCGTTCGGGCCCTGTCCGGAGGCAGCGCATCCGCGCGGCGGATGACGTCTGTCCGGACGGATCGTGGATTTACGGTGCGCGGCCGAGGGTGCCTCGGCCGCGTCGACCTGAACGACCAACCGTAAAGGAAAGACCAAATGGCTGAAGGTTTGACTCTGAACAAGATCACCTCCCAGCGCGGGATCCCGGTCAGCGAGGCGGCCAAGAAAATCGCCGATCTGGGGTGGAACCCTTCCTTCGTGCAGGAAGCGATGACCTTCCCGACCGACTACAAGATCACCAAGGCCCCGAAGGACCCGATGCGGCAGGTGCTGCGCTCCTACTTCCCGATGCAGGAGGAGAAGGACAACCGGGTCTACGGCGCGCTGGACGCGGCGTTGCGCGGCGATATGTTCCGCAATGTCGAGCCGCGCTGGGTCGAGTGGATGAAGCTGTTCCTGGCGATCATCCCCTTCCCGGAGATCTCGGCGGCGCGCTCCATGGCCATGGTGGCCCGCCTGGCGCCGGGCGAGGATCTGAGGACCGGGTTCACCATGCAGATGGTCGACGAGTTCCGGCACTCGACGATCCAGATGAACCTGAAGAAGTGGTACATGGAGAACTATATCGACCCGGCCGGGTTCGATATCACCGAGGCGGCGTTCGGCAAGTGCTACGCCACCACCATCGGCCGCCAGTTCGGCGAGGGCTTCATCACCGGTGACGCCATCACCTCGGCCAACGTCTATCTGACGGTGGTCGCCGAGACGGCCTTCACCAACACGCTGTTCGTCGCCATGCCGTCCGAGGCGGCCCGCAACGGCGATTATGCCCTGCCGACGGTGTTCCTGTCGGTGCAGTCGGACGAGAGCCGGCACATCGGCAACGGCCACTCTATGCTGATGTCGATGCTCAAGGAGCCCGACAACCACCAGCTGCTGGAGCGCGACCTCAAATACGCCTTCTGGCAGAACCACGCCATCGTCGACGCCGCCATCGGCACCTTCATCGAGTACGGCACCACCAACCGCGACAAGGAGAAGGAGTCGTATGCCGAGATGTGGCACCGGTGGATCTTCGAGGACTACTACCGGACCTACATGCTGCCGCTCGAGAAGTACGGCATCAAGATCCATCACGACGACGTCCACGAGGCCTGGAAGCGGATCACCGAGAAGTTCTACGTGCATGCGGTGGCGCAGTTCTTCGCGGTCGGCTGGCCGGTGAACTTCTGGCGCATCGAGGCCCAGACCGAGAAGGACTTCGAGTGGTTCGAGCACAAATATCCGGGCTGGTACGCCAAGTTCGGCGACTTCTGGAAATGGTACGAGAAGCTCAGCCACAAGGGCCAGACCAACATCCTGTTCAACACGGATACCGGATACGTCTACCCGCACCGCTGCTGGAGCTGCCTGGTGCCGTGCCTGATCCGCGAGGACATGGTGGTCGAGGAGATCGACGGCAAGCTCTACACCTTCGCCCATGAGATCGATGCCTGGACCGCGAAGACCGCGTTCGCGGGCGAGTATGAAGGGCGGCCGACCCCGGCCATGGGCCGGTTCAGCGGCAAGCGCGAGTGGGAGTCCTGCTATCACGGCTGGGATCTCGCCGACGCCATCGACGATCTGGGCTTCGTCCGCACCGACGGCAAGACCCTGGTCCCGCAGCCGCATCTGCGCTTCGACGACAAGGAGATGTGGACGCTGGACGATGTGCGCGGTCACACGTTGCAGAGCCCGCTGACCCTGCTGCGCGAGATGTCCGACGAGGACCGCGCGCAGCATGTCGCCGAGTACAAGGCGGGCTTCACCATGAATCCCTGCCACTAGCGGCATCGGGGCCGGTCGGGTTCCCGGCCGGCCCTCCTGTCTCAAACCAGCAGCCCCGCCGGTGCGGATGGCATGGCCCCCAGACGGCAAGCCATGCGCACCGGCAAAGGGCCCCGAGCCTGACATGCGGTCCATGAGCCTGAAAGAAAGCTACAACGTACGCCTCGAGCCGGTCGGCATCGAGATGGATGTCGAAGAGGACGAGACGGTGCTGGAGGCGGCGTTTCGTCAGGGCGTTTCCCTCATGCATGGCTGCAAGGAGGGCCAGTGCGCCAGTTGCAAGTCGATCCTGCTCGCCGGCGAAATCGAGCTCAAGAAGTACTCCACCTTCGCGCTCAACGACATGGAGCGCGAGCAGGACCACATCCTGCTGTGCCGGACGCTTGCCTATAGCGATCTCGAGATCGAGCTCTTGAGCTACGACGAGGAGCTGCTCTCCCGGTCCATACCGGTCAAGGACTTTGCCGGCGTCGTGACCGGCATCACCCGATTGACCCACGACATGCGCCTGCTGGAAGTCGCGATCGACCAACCGCTGAAATTCTGGGCAGGCCAATATGCCGACATCACGCTTCCGGAACCGGGGATTACACGCTCGTTTTCCATGGCAAATCCGCCGGGCGAAACGCAAACGCTCGCGTTTATCATCAAGAAATACCCAGACGGAGCCTTCTCGGCCCAGCTCGACGGAGGCATCGACATCGGCGCCGAGCTCCGATTGCGAGGACCCTTCGGCACCTGCTTCAGACGGGAGGACCGAGACGGACCCCTGATCCTGGTCGGCGGCGGCTCGGGCATGTCGCCGCTCTGGTCGATTTTGCAGGACCATATCGACAGCGGCGAGCAGCGGCCCGTCCGCCTGTTCTACGGCGCGCGCACGGCGGATGACCTGTTCTATCTGGACGAGATCGCCGCGCTCGGCCGCCGGATCGCCGATTTCGCTTTCATTCCCGCGCTCTCCGATGCGGACGGCGACACCGCCTGGAGCGGCGAGAGGGGGATGATCCACGAGGTGATGGGCGCCTATCTCAACGACCTCGATCTGGACGGGGAGGGCGACGCCTATGCCTGCGGTCCCCCGCCGATGATCGACGCCGCCATC
The DNA here is from genome assembly GCA_022361215.1 of Hyphomicrobiales bacterium. Taxonomy (GTDB): domain Bacteria; phylum Pseudomonadota; class Alphaproteobacteria; order Rhizobiales; family Methyloligellaceae; genus JAKSBI01. Next base: position 13,405 of record JAKSBI010000732.1, read on the forward strand.
CCGATCTTGCAGCTCGGCGGCATCGAGTCCGACCGCATCTACTTCGACAAGTTCACGCCCGCCACCGGTTAGCGGAGACGGGCGCCGCAGCACAGACAGGAAACCGAAGGGAGGAAGACGACCATGGAACCCAACACACCGGCGATCAAGTCGGGCGCCGCCGGCGCCGCCCAATTCGCCGATTCCGACAGCCGCAAGTTCCGCTATTTCGAGCCCAAGGGCCGCCGCGCCACCCATTACGAGGACCTGACCGTCGACGTCCAGCCCGACCCGGACCGCTATCTGATGCAGGACTGGATCATCTCCTTTCCCGACGGCAAGGGCGCCTATGTCAAGGAATGGACCGCGGCCAGGAGCTCGGACTGGCACGCCTTTCGCGCGCCGGACCAGGAGTGGGAGCGCACCCACTATCAGCGTCAGTCGACCATCGAGGGCATGATCCAGAACGTCATCCAGAACGCCCGGCGGTCGAAGGCCCCGGCGGCGTTCGACGCGGCCTGGGTCAAGGTGCTGCAGAAGCACCTGGGGGCCTGGAAGCACGCGGAGTTCGGGCTCGGCACCTCCACCATGCAGGCCCAGCGCTACGGCTTCACCCAGATGATCAACAACGCGATCCTCACCAACTCCTCCTACAAGCTGCGCTTCGCCCAGGATCTCACGCTTTATCTCGCCGAGATCGGCATGGACATCGAGAGCTTCGACGACGAGGCCGGCAAGACGGCCTGGCTGGAGGATCCGATCTGGCAGCCGACGCGGGAGGCGGTCGAGACCATCATGGGCTCGGAGGACTATCTGGAGCAGTACTTCGCCACCAACATCGTCTTCGAGCCGCTGGTCGGCGAGCTGTTCCGCAGCGGCTTCATCATGCGCTCGGCGGCCTCGAACCGGGACTTCGTGACACCGGCGGTGGTGTCGGCGGCAGAGGCCGACTACGAGCGCAATCTGGCCAACGCGGTCGACCTCTTTCACATGCTGCTGAACGACGCCGCGCACGCCGCGCACAACAAGGCCGTGTTCGAGGGCTGGCTCGAGACCCATGGGCGTCTCGCCCGCGCCGCCGGCAAGAGCCTGCAGCCGATCTGGTCGGAGCCCCACAGCAAGCCGATCCAATTCGTCGACGCCGAAGCACAGGCCGACGACCGCCTGCGGTCGATCGCGTCCGAGCTTGGCCTCGACCTGCCGAACTGAGCGAACAAGGAGGATACCGACCATGTCGAGCGAGACGAACGCCGGCGCGAAGAGCGGCACCATCTTCAGGAAGATGGGCGAGCTAGAGTTCGAGGATACGATCTCTCATCAGTGCGGCGTCACCATGAACGACAGTGTCGAGGCGCGGGCGATCGCCGAGCTGATGGCCGAGAAGCCCGGCGTGACGGTAACCCACCAGCCGGCGCTGATCCGCATCGACGGCGAGGACAAGCTGACCTTCGACATGGAGGAGATCAGCGAGGTCCTCGGCAAGGAGATGACGGTCGAGATCTTCGAGGTGAACACTTCGACCCATTACGGCCGGATGGTGAAGGTCGACGACAACACCATCACCTTGTTCGGCCACATGGAGGACATGTTCGCCTACTGCGAGTAGGCGGCCTTCCGACCGTCCGACCGTGCAGCCTGACATGGAGTTCCGCCGCCGCGGCAGACGCGGCGGCGAGGGCCGCCGTTCGCACCAAGCATGACAATCGAACACTGAAACAGGGAGAGAGACATGGCCAAGAGGCTGCTTCACAACGATGAGGCGCGCGACGCGCTCGCTCGCGGCGTGCAGAAGCTTGCGGCGGCGGTCGAATCCACCCTCGGCCCGAAGGGTATGAACGCGATGATCGACCGGCCGGTGGGAACGCCGATCGTCTCCCGCGACGGCGTCAGCATCGCCAGCGAGATCGAGCTGCCCGACCGCTTCGAGAACATGGGCGCCCAGGTCGTGCGCGAGGTCTCGTTCCAGACCAACGAGGTGGCCGGCGACGGCACGACGACGGCGATGGTGCTGGCCAATGCGCTGATCCAGGATGGCATGGCGGCGCTGGCGACCGGCGCCAACCCGGTCGACCTGACCAGGGGCATCGACGAGGCCGTGGCCGTGATCATGGAGGCGTTGAAGGGCTCGGCGCAGCCGGTGGGCAACGGCAAGTCCCTGGAGTCCGTGGCCACCATCGCGGCCTCGGATGCCGGCATCGGCCGGCTGGTCGCGGAGGCGATCGAGCGGGTCGGCGCCGAAGGCATCATCACTTCCGATTACGGCGTCACCATCGAGAACAGCCTGCAGGTGATCGAGGGCATGTCGTTCGACCGCGGCTATCTCTCCCACCACATGGTGACCGACGTGGAGCGCATGGAGGCGGTGCTGGACCAGCCCTGCATCCTGCTCACTGACCTGAAGATCAGGCAGCCGGGCGAGCTCGCCGCCGTCCGCAAGGCGGTCGCCGCCAGCGGCCGGACGCTCGTGATCGTGGCCGAGGAGATCGCGCCCGAGGTGGTGGTCAGCCTGTTGAGCGAGGAAGGCGCGGGCCGGGTGCTGGTGGTGCACCCGCCGGAATACGGCCATTGGCGCAAGGCCATGATGGAGGACATTGCCATCCTGGTCGGCGGCCGGGTGATCGCCCGAGACCTCGGCGGCCGGCTGGAAGACGTCAAGATGGAGGACCTCGGCGAAGCGGACCAGGTGCGCGCCAGCGCCAGCGAGACGATCGTCAGCCGCGGGGCCGGCGACCCGGAAGCGATCAAGGCCAGGCGCGTGCAGGTCACGCGGCAGTACCACGAGGCGCCGCCCAACATCGAGCAGGACAAGCTGCAGGAGCGCCTGGCCAAGCTGACCGGCGGCACGGCGGTGATCTTCGCCGGCGGCGTCACGCCGGTGGAGCAGAAGCGCCGGATCCAGCTGATCGACGACGCGCTGAACGCCGCCCGCGCCGCGGCGGCCGAAGGCGTGGTGGCTGGCGGCGGAACGGCGTTGGCACAGAGCGCGCCGGCGCTCGAAGCTTTGCTCGGCAAGGCCAATGGCGACTTCGGCAGCGGCGTGCGGCTGGTGCAGAGCGTTCTCACCAAGCCGGCTGCCTGCATTGCCGCAAATGCCGGTCACGATCCGGGCGCCGTCGTCGAGCGGGTCGTGCAAGGGCCGTGCGGCACGGGCTTCGACGCAACCCGCGAGGCCTTCACGGACATGGTCGAGGCCGGCGTGATCGACCCGGTCCGGGTCACCTACACCGCCCTGCAGAACGCCGCGTCGGTCGCCAATCTGGTGCTCACGACCCACACCCTGGTCGGGGATCTGCCGGAGTACGAGGATCCGACCGCCGGTCCGGCGCTGGGCGGTGGCGCAGAGAAGCTGGGACGCGACTGACGTCCGCGTCGTCGAGTCCGCCGCCATCGAAGTTCGCGATCTACCGGCAGCGCGGAGGATGAGAGCAGCTCGCTTGTACGAATGCGACCCGTCGCTGCGGGATTTTGCGAGATTGGCCCATCTCCGTGTCTCCCGGGTTTGACTATGCGCCGCATGTCCCGCGCAATCGTTTCCCGGATTAGGTCCAGGACAGGCTTTAGAGCTGAGCCAATCTCGTAAAACCAGCATCCACAAGGTGAATTTTGACAGGCCCTAGGGCCTGTTGAGACTCAGGATGCACAACAAATCCTGGGGCGTCTTCGACTTCAGGGGGCTCGCTGCCCCCCCCCAGTCGTCATTCCCGCTTTCGCGGGAATGACGGAGAAGGGTGAGCCGCGATGTCGCCGATCTCTCGGGTCCAAAACGTGAAGCTCAACAGACCCTAAAGCATGTCTCCCGAAAGTGGGTATCGGTTTCGGGACAAAAGACACGCTTCAACAAAGAGCTGGAGCAATGGCGCGACTCGGAATGATCGCGACAGGCTCTGGGCGAGCGTCACTCCGCCGGGCCGGCCGGCAGCTCGTGCGACGGTGCCGGAGCGCCGGCTGCCCGCGCCGGGTCCGGTTGATCGCTCAGCGTGCGCAGCAGCGAGGTGATCAGGGCCTCCGAGATCCCGGTGGTGACGAACACCAGCCGGGTGCGCCGGTCGGCCGTGGGCCAGCGCGTGAGCCAGAGCAGCGGTTGCATGATGTGCTCGGTGCCGTCGATCAGCGCCGGGCGGTCCGGCTGCTCCGCGGTGGCGATGATGCCCTTGAGCCGCAGGACCGAGGTGCCGCGCAGCGCCACCAGAAGCTTCAGGAAGGCCGCCAGCGCCGTGCTGCCGATCGGTGCGTCCAGGGTCGCGGCGAAGAACTGCAGCCCCTCGGCGGTGATCGGGCGGCGCAGCGGTGGCACGTTGCCGTTTGCGCCCCTGCGGTTCGCCTCCCAGCCATAGGCCGCCTCGCACAGCCAGCGGTCGATATCGACGCTGCGCGTGATCGGGTCGAACAGGCCGCTGTCCACCAGCCTGGCGGGTCCGATGTCGCCGTGCCGGGCGCGCAGGATCGGGGCCGGCGGGTTGAGCGCCTTCAGCCGTCCGGCGAGCGTCTTCACCGCCGCCGGCTCCTGCCGATCCGTCTTGGTCAGCACGATCCGATCGGCGATGGCCGATGCGCGCAGAAGGCGCTGGCTGGACATCAAGGCGCCCGCGTCGTCGGTCACGTCGACGGCAAGCGTGATGCCGTCGAGACGAAAGCTGGCGGCGAGCTCCGGATCGGCGGTGATGGCCGAGAGCAGATGCGACGGGGCCTTCAGGTCGCCGCTGGCCAGAACCACCCGGTCGAACGGTCCGAGCGCGCCCGTCTGCCGCTTCGATTGCAGACCGTGCAGAAAGCGTGTCAGCTCCTCGGGGCCGGTGGCGCCGGTGAAGCCGACATCCGCGGGTCGATCCGGGTCGACGACCAGCGTCGTGCGCATGTCGGCGCGCTTGCCATACTCGGACAGCAGGGTCGAAACGCCGCTGCCTTCGGTTCCCATGACCAATGAGAGGTAGATGGTCTGCATGACCGGATCGGGGACTGCCTCTAGCTTCGTTGATACGCTCGATCTGACAGCGCTGGATCATGTTCCGACGGATGTCGCAGAGCGATCCCCACCACAATCGAGCTCATGTTAGTCCTAGAGCATGTCTCCTGAAAGTGGATACCGGTTTCGGGACAAAAGACATGCTTCAACAAAAAGCTAGAGCAATGGCGCGAATCAGAATGATCGCGACATGCTCTAGCCGATCCCTTGCAATCTGCGGCGCTTTGCCTCTGTGGGCGCCGACGCCGCTATCGACGAAGCCCGTACTGTTTCAGCTTGCGATAGAGCGTGCTCCGCGAAATCTTGAGCTGCTTGGCGACCAGGGAGAGATTGCCGCC
>JAKSBI010000104.1 GCA_022361215.1 Hyphomicrobiales bacterium
ATCCTGGCGCAGCTCGAGCGCGAGCACGACGCCGACGAGATCTACGCGCAGGAGATCGCGGAGGAGCTGCGCGCCATCGACGACAGCGGCGGCCCGCGCAACGCCGAGATGCTGGGCTACATGCTGCGCGGCTTCTTCGTCTCGCAGCGCCGGCATATTCAGTGGGAGAACGCCCTGCTGCTGCCCATCGCCCGCGAGATCCTGGAGACCGGCGACCTGGACCGGCTGAACCGCCGGCTGGCCGCCCGCGCGGCGAAGGCCCCGGCCGGCCGCAACGACCGGAAACGGCGGGCGCGCGCCGGCTCGGCCGGCGCCAAGATCATCTCGCTCTGGCGCTGAGTCCGGCCCCGGCCGTAGGGGTCGGATCCCTATCAGCCAAGGCCCGTCCGCACTATTGCGCTCTCAAGTCGCGATCCCGGAGCGGTTGCGAAAGCACGATGTGAGCGGTGGCAGGCCCGACACCCCGATCGTCCGCGACGAACCCCGCCCGAATTGACCAAAATCAAGGCAGCGCCGACCGGAATTCGTCAGACTCCGACCTAATGGTCGCGAGCGCCCGGCGCGCGGCCATGGCGTGACAGGGCCTGCCGGGGAGGGGCGTGCGCAATGACCCTTGCGGTTGACCGACGAAGCCTCCTGCGCGGCAGGATCGGCAGAGCCGCCGGCGAGATCCGCCCGCCCTTCTCCCGCGACGAGAAAACGTTCTCCGGTCTCTGCGACGGCTGCGGGGCCTGCGTCGAGGCGTGCCCGGAAAAGGCCATCGCGCCGGGCGCCGACGGGCGTCCGCTGCTGCGCTATCGCGACGCGCTCTGCACCTTCTGCCAGGCCTGCGGCGAGGCCTGCCCGACCGGCGCCATCGACTCCGAGCACGGGCAGTCATGGACGGCGAAGGCGTCCATCGGCTCGGCCTGCCTCTCCTTCAACGGCATCGTCTGCCGCGCCTGCGGCGAGCACTGCGACGACGACGCCATCCGCTTCAAGCTGCTCGCCGGCGGACGGGCGCTGCCGCTGGTCGACGAGACGGCCTGCACGGGCTGCCTGAAATGCGCGCTCGTCTGCCCGACCGGCGTCATCAGGATGCGCCGCTCCCCGCAAAAGGAGATCGCCGCATGACCATCGCCGGTCTCGTCGTTCACGCCCTGCCCCGCGACCACGGGAAAGTCCGCGAAACGCTTGCAGAGCTTCCGGGCGTGGAGGTGCACAACGTCACCGAGGACGGTCGCCTGGTGGTGACGGTCGAGGACGTGGACGGCACCGACCCAGGCGCCGTGGTGCTCGACATTCACAAGATCGCCGGCGTGCTCTCCGCCGCCCTCGTATTCCACCACTTCGAAGACGACGACGCGGACGCGCCCCCGCCCGCGCCTCAGATCAAGGAGTTCGACTCATGACCGATACGGCCTCTCGTCGCGATGTCCTGAAGGCGAGCGCGGTGGCGGCGACGGCGTCGGCTGCCGGGCTTGCGGTGCCGGGCGGGTCGGCGGCCCTTGCCGCCCGCGATGACGGTATCCGCTGGGACAAGGCGCCCTGCCGCTTCTGCGGCACCGGCTGCAGCGTCCTCGTCGGCGTCAAGAAGGACCGGGTCGTCGCCACCCAGGGCGACCCGGAAGCGCCGGTGAACCGCGGCCTGAACTGCATCAAGGGCTATTTCCTGTCCAAGATCCTCTACGGCGCCGACCGCGTCACCCAGCCGCTGCTGCGCAAGAAGAACGGCAAGTTCCACAAGGACGGCGACTTCGAGCCCGTCTCCTGGGACGAGGCCTTCGACATCATGGCCGAGAAGTGGAAGGCCGCCCTCAAGAAGAGCGGGCCGAAGGCGGTCGGCATGTTCGGCTCCGGCCAGTGGACGGTCTGGGAGGGCTACGCCGCCGCCAAGCTGATGAAGGCCGGCTTCCGCTCCAATAACCTCGACCCCAATGCGCGCCACTGCATGGCGTCGGCCGTCGCCGCCTTCATCCGGGGCTTCGGCATCGACGAGCCCATGGGCTGCTACGACGACCTGGAGCACGCCGACACCTTCGTGCTCTGGGGCGCCAACATGGCGGAGATGCATCCCATTCTGTGGTCGCGGCTGACCGACACGCGCCTGACCAAGAAGGGCGCCCAGGTGCACGTGCTCTCGACCTTCGAGAACCGCAACTTCGAGCTCGCCGACAACGCCATCGTCTTCAAGCCGCAGACCGACCTGGCGATCCTCAACTTCATCGCGAAATACATCATCGAGACCGACGCGGTGAACTGGGACTTCGTCAACAAGCACGTCAACATCACCAAGACCGCAACCGACATCGGCTACGGCCTGCGCCCGACCCACGAGCTCGAGAAGAACGCCGCCAACCCCTCCCACAAGGGCAAGCACGGCAAGCTCACCAAGATCGATTTCGAGGCCTACAAGGCCGCGCTCGCGGACTACACCCTGGAGAAGGTCAGCGCGCTGTCGGGCGTCGAGCCGGAGAAGCTGGTGGCGCTCGCCAAGGCCTATGCCGATCCCAAGCGCAAGGTCATGTCGCTCTGGACCATGGGCTTCAACCAGCACACCCGCGGCAGCTGGGTGAACGGCCTAGTCTACAACGTGCACCTGCTGACGGGGAAGATCGCCGAGCCCGGCAACAGCCCCTTCTCCCTGACCGGCCAGCCCTCGGCCTGCGGCACCGCCCGTGAGGTCGGCACCTTCGCCCACCGCCTGCCGGCGGACTTGGTGGTCAAGGCCAAGCCCCACGTGGCTTACGCCAACAAGGTGTGGAAGCTCCCCGAGGGTGTTATCCCGATGAA
>JAKSBI010000320.1 GCA_022361215.1 Hyphomicrobiales bacterium
GAGTTTCTCGAGGATATCGATCACGGCGCGACCCATCTTCTGCACCTGATCAACGATCTCCTCGATCTGACGCGGGTCGAGACCGGCATGCTGTGTCTGGCCGAGGACGATGTCGGCTTGAACGAGACCATCAGGCGCTGCCGCTCGATCCTGAAGCAGGAGATCGAGAACAAGGAGATCGACCTCAGCGTGCGCGTGGCGCAGGACGGGCTGCGCCTCAAGGCGGACGAGCGCGCGGTCAACCAGATCATGATCAACTTGGTCTCCAACGCCGTGCGCTATTCGGGCCAGGGCGGCCGGATCGAGATCTCGGCCGAGACCGAGGCCGGAGGCGCGGCGGTCATCCGGGTCAGCGACACGGGCTGCGGCATTCCGGAGGAGGATCTGGAGCGCGTGCTGCAGCCGTTCGTCCGGCTCGAGAACCCGGCGGTCAGCCGGGTCCAGGGCACAGGGCTCGGTCTCTCCATCGTCGCCAAGCTGGCCGAGGCGCACGGGGTGGAGCTCGGCATCGACAGCGCGCTCGGCGAGGGGACCACCGTCAGCCTGCGCTTTCCGCCGGAACGGGTCTCGGAGCGCGCGATCTCGGCCGCGGCCTGAGCTGCGTCAGGCAGTGCGCTCAGGGAGCGTGCCGCCGATCGATTCCGTGATCTCCGCGGCGGCGCGCTTCACCCGCGGCCCGAGCTCGCCCACGCGCTCGTCCGACAGGCGCACCACGGGACCGGAGATCGAGACGCCGGCGATGGCCTCGCCGAATTCGTTGTAGATCGCAGCCGCCACGCAGCGCATGCCGAGGTTGCGCTCCTCGTCGTCCAGCGACCAGCCGCGCCTGCGGATCTCCGCAAGCTCCCCGAACAGCCGCTCCGGCTCCACGATGGTCTTGGGCGTGAAGCCGGGCAGGCCCTTGCGCTGCAGCAGCCGGCGCACGGTCTCGTCCGTGTGCTCGGCCAGCAGCGCCTTGCCGATGCCCGAGGCATGGGCCGGGCCGCGGGTGCCGGGCCGGAAGAAGGCGCGGATCGGCTCGTGGGTCTCGACCTGGGAGATGAAGACCACGTCGCCGTCCTGCTCGATGGCGAGGTTCACCGTCTCGCCGCAGGACTCCATCAGCCGGCGCATCACGGCGCGTCCCATGTCGGCCACCTTGGTGCGCCGCACGAAGGCGCTGCCGGCGCGGAAGGCCTCGACGCCGATCAGCCAGTGGCCCTGCGCCTCGCGATAGTCGACGAAGCCATGGGCTTGCAGGGTCGTCAGCAGCCGGTGGGCGGTCGAAGGCGCGATGCCGGCGCGCTGGGAGAGGTCGGTCAGGCCGATGCCGTCCGAGGCCGCCACCAGCTTCAGGAGAGCGAGCGCGCGGTCGAGCGATTGCACGGAGCCCGACGGCTGGCCCGGGCCCGTCGACCGGGGCCGCCCGCGGGGGCGTCGGATCTGCGGTGCGTCGGTCATCGCGTCTCTCTCCTTCAAGCCCGGAGGATAGCCCGTCTCTGGCTGGCGAAACAAAAAAACTTCCTGGAAGATGCGTCGCTCAAGGAGTTGGAAAATGTCTTTCGCATCCATATCAATGGGTTATCATTATATTCCATATAATGGGATATAGTTTCAGAAAAATTGACTTGCGGCACGGCCAACAGGATAATCCCGATCAACAGCCCAACGACGCCAGGGACAGGGAGATCGCCGATGGCCAGGATGCGCGCCGTGGATGCAGCCGTTCTCGTTCTCGAGAAGGAAGGGATCTCTTGCGCCTTCGGCGTCCCGGGCGCCGCCATCAATCCGCTCTACGCCGCCATGAAGGCGCGCGGCTCTATCCGCCACGTGCTGGCCCGGCATGTGGAGGGCGCCTCGCACATGGCCGAAGGCTATACGCGGGCCGAGGCGGGCAATATCGGCGTCTGCATCGGCACCTCCGGCCCGGCCGGAACGGATATGATCACGGGCCTCTACTCGGCCTCCGCCGATTCCATTCCGATCCTCTGCATCACGGGCCAGGCGCCGCTCGCGCGGCTCACCAAGGAAGACTTCCAGGCCGTCGACATCGAGGCCATCGCCAAGCCGGTCACCAAGTGGGCCGTCACCGTGCGCGAGCCGGCGCAAGTGCCGCACGCCTTCCAGCAGGCCTTCCACCTGATGCGCTCGGGCCGCCCGGGGCCGGTGCTGATCGACCTGCCGGTCGACGTGCAGATGGCCGAGATCGAGTTCGACGACGAAACCTACGAGCCCCTGCC
>JAKSBI010000475.1 GCA_022361215.1 Hyphomicrobiales bacterium
CACCAGCGCGAAGGCCAGCCGGAACGCCTCTCCAAAATCCTGCATAATTTCCGCAATCCTGCATTCTCTACGGAATGACGCCATAGACTGCACGATTTCCCGGGCGGCGACAACCCGACACAAGTGGCAAAAACCTCTGCCTCGCCGCCGCAAGCGACCCGACGGACGCCGATGAAAACCGCCCGCAGACGATTGAACTGACATGCGCCTCGGCTATTGTCGGGACTTGGGGGTTCGCTCTGTATTCCGGTCACAAGGGGAGATGTCATGACGCGCCTTCGCACCTGGCTCACCGCCGCCGCCTTCGTCGCCTGCATCGCGCCGCCGGACGGCGCCGCGGCGAGGTCGCACAGCGCCGACGGGCAGGCTTCGGTGCTGAGCAAGAGCGTCACATATCAGGTGAGCCCGGACCACACGGTGATCATGTCCATGAGCGAGCAGGCCTTCACCGCCAAGGACGCATCGAGCCCGCTCAACAACGCCACCGGGCCCTGCTTCGGCGAGGTGGCGCTGAAGGGCAAGAGCGCAACGGGCGACGGCTACTGCACCTGGACCGACGGCGAGGGCCAGGCCATCCTGATCGCCTGGGAGGTGGCCGGCACGGACGACAAGGGACAGCTCTTCGGCAAGTGGCTGCTGATCGGCGGCAAGGGCAAATGGACCAGCGCCTCGGGCGGCGGCAACTGGCAGTTCGCGCCGACCGACACCGAGAACCGGCTGGTCAACAGCCTCACCGGCACGATCGCGTTCAAGTAGGCGGCGGCCACGCGCCCCTTGATCGCTCAGCGCGCGCGGGCGAGCCGGCTCGGTCGGATGTCGCGGGCGGGCAAGTAGAGGAGCGTGCCCGCCAGCGTGAAGAGGGCCAGGAGCGCGAAGACCGTGCGGTAGGCGATCTCGGGCGCGGCGGCGCCCGGCTCGGCGAAGGCGCCGACGACGAAGCCGGACACGGTCTGCGTGACGAAGACGCCGCCCATCACCGCCATGTTCTGCAGCGTCAGGCCGCGGCCGAGCACATGGTCGGGCAGCACGCCGCGGGCATGGGCGTGAGCCAGCATGAAATAGCTGCCGGTGCCCCCTAAGAGCACGAACAGGCCCGTCACCTGCCAGAGCGCCGGCGACGGTAGCGCCGCCAGCAGACCGAGGATGCCGGCCGTGCAGACGGCGCCGGCCACGATGGTCCATTTGCGCGTGTCGACCAGGGTCTCGAGCCGGCCGTAAACCATGACGCCCGCCAGCATGGCCACGTTGAGGGCCAGCAGCACG
>JAKSBI010000481.1 GCA_022361215.1 Hyphomicrobiales bacterium
GCCCGGCAGGTGGTGATGCAGGCCGCCCCCTCCACCCATTTCATCAGCCTGGCCCAGGCCGTGCTCTCCCGCGGCGCGGGGCTCGATCTGGTGTGGCCGCAGCTCGCGGCCATGGTGGGGATCGGCATCGTGCTGTTCGGCATCGCGCTGGCGCGCTTCCGCCGCTCGCTCACGCTCGCCCGGTCGTGAACGCTGCCGAGAACCGGGGCGTACTGCCAAGTGGCAATCCCCACAGCCCCACCGGCCGCATCGTCCTAGGCTGGAGACCCCAAGACTGGCGCTTCTGCGACGGAGCGCTCTGCTCGGCCTCGTCACGCCTGCGGATGTGACGAGGCCATTTTGTCTCCGGACCTATGGGGCCGTCGCGTGGCATTTCCCACAGCCGAACAGCGAATGTCTGCATAGGATACAGGCTGCAGATCGGCTGCCATACCGTCTGCTGACGACCTCAGGCCCCGTCACGCAATCCCGGACTGTGGCGGGGCCGAACGTCGTGCCCCTGAGGCCACCCGCTCAGAACATGATAAAGCCCGCCTCCGCCAAGGCTACGGCGGGCAGCCTTCACCGCCAGATGCTGCGTCTGTGTGGAAGCTAATCCGGTGCGAACCAAAGGCTGGCTTGCCAGCCGAAGCCTCGGCGAAGGCTGGTGGAGCCAGGGGGAATCGAACCCCCGACCTCGTGAATGCCATTCACGCGCTCTCCCAACTGAGCTATGGCCCCGATTTCCAGACTTCGATGCTCGGACTGCAACGGACGGGCTCTTCGAGCGCCGTCCCGCGCCGGGCGCGCCACTGCTTACGCCGCGCCTTCGCTGCAATCAAGATAAACCTGGACTCCGCCACGCCGCAAGCGCGCCCTTACGCTTCGTCCTCGGGCTTCAAAGGGCTGCCGATGATGCCCTCCACATCGGGCTCGGCTTCGTCGTCGTCCTCCAGGAAGGCGTCCTCGTCCCCTTGCGCCTCCGGGATGTCGGTGTCGTCGTCCTCCGGAAGATCGACGATGTCCTCGTCGTCGCTGGCCTCCAGGCTCTCCTCCTCGGCCTGAGCCTCGTCGAGGCTGACCAGCTCCGGGCCGTCGTCGTCGTCGGACGACGCCGCTTCCGGGGCGGCCGCCGTCTCCGGCTCGGGCTCCGGCTTCGGCGTCTCGACCGCGGCCTTGGCCGCCACGGGCTCTTCCTGCGGCGGCGCCTCCTCCGTCTCGAAGGTGGCCCCGCACAGCGGACAGATGATTGGCTCGCGGTTCAGATCGTAGAATTTACCGCCACAGCTCTTGCAGATTCGCTTTGTTCCACGCGCGGCTTTCGACATGGAAACTCCCCAGATCCGAAAAAATTCGCACCCCATTGGCATGACGCAAGCCCTTTGTCAAAAGCAAAAAAAGCCGCCTTTCGGCATGGCCGGGGGGCGTCTCGACCTGGGCCGTTGACAGATGCCGGGGGCAACTGCTCTATGGCGCCGCCACCGTCTCTCCCGGTCCGCATGCGGCGTCGCCGGGCACCATCTACCGATTTGCCATGCACCAGCCTCTCACCTCCTTCAAGTCGGGCCCGCTCTCCGGCCGCGTCCGGGTTCCCGGCGACAAATCCATCTCCCATCGGTCGCTGATCTTCGGCGCGCTGGCCACGGGCACGACGCGCATCTCGGGCCTGCTCGAAGCCGAGGACGTGCTGGCGACGGCGCGTGTCGTGGCCGCCCTCGGGGCCGAGGTCGCACGGGAGGGCGAGGACTGGCTGGTGCGCGGCCGCGGCGTCGGCGGGCTCCGCGCACCGGACGGCGCCCTCGATTTCGGCAACTCCGGAACCGGCGCGCGGCTGATGATGGGCGTCGTCGCGGGACACGACATCGCGGCGGTGCTGACCGGCGACGCCTCGCTCTGCCGCCGGCCCATGGGGCGCATCCTGACGCCGCTCAAGCGCATGGGCCTGACCGTGAGCGAGGATCGCGACACCCTGCCGCTCCGGTTGCGCGGCACGTCGGAGCCGATCCCGATCGTCTACGAGCTGCCGGTGCCCTCCGCTCAGGTGAAGTCCGCGGTCCTGATCGCGGGCCTGCACGCGCCGGGCCGGACCAGCGTGATCGAGCCCGAGGCGACCCGGGACCACACCGAGCGGATGCTCGCTTATTTCGGCGCCGAGGTCGCGGTGGAGCCCTCCGACCGGGGCCGCGTCATCAGCGTCGCCGGCGATGCCGAGCTCGCGGGCCGGGCCGTGGCCGTGCCCGGCGACCCGAGCTCCGCCGCCTTTCTCGTGGCCGCCGCGCTGCTTGCCGAAGGGTCCGACATCACGGTCGAGGGCGTGCTGGTCAACCCGACGCGCACGGGCTTCTACGAGACCCTGCGGGAGATGGGCGCGGACATCCGCTACGAGAACGAGAGAGACCAGGGCGGCGAGCCCGTGGCGGACATCCGCGTGCGCACCGGCGCGCTGGCGGGGGTCGCGGTGCCGGCCGGCCGCGCGCCGACCATGATCGACGAATATCCCTGCCTGGCGGTGCTGGCCGCCTTCGCCGAGGGCGAGACCCGCATGGAGGGCCTGGCCGAGCTGCGGGTCAAGGAAAGCGACCGCCTGGCCGCCACCGCGGCGGGCCTCGCCGCCTGCGGCGTAGACGCCCGCATCGAGGGCGACACGCTGATCGTGACGGGCGGCAGCCGGGTCGGCGGCGGCGGCACGGTCGCCACCCATATGGACCATCGCATCGCCATGGCGTTCCTGACCCTGGGGCTGGCCAGCGAGCGGCCGGTCACCATCGACGATTCCGGCTTCATCGCCACCAGCTTCCCGAGCTACATCGATCTCATGACCGCGCTCGGCGCCCGCCTGGAGCCCGCCGAGGGGAACGGCGCATGATCATCGCCGTCGACGGTCCGGCGGCCTCCGGCAAGGGCACGCTGGCGAAGGCCCTTGCGGCGCAATACGGCCTGCGTCATCTCGATACCGGCGCGCTCTACCGGGCCGTGGCGCGCGACGTCATGGCGGCCAGCGGCGATCTCGACGACCCGGCCGCCATCGCGGAAACCGCCCGCCATCTCGACCCCGAGACCATCGACGACCCGGGCCTGCGCAAGCCGGGCGTCGGCGAGGCCGCCTCGATCGTGGCCAAGCACGCACCGGTGCGCGAGGCCCTGCTGGCGTTTCAGCGGGACTTCGCCCGCAGGCCGCCCGGCGCCGTGCTGGACGGTCGCGACATCGGCACCGTGGTCTGCCCGGACGCGGACATCAAGCTGTTCGTGACCGCGTCGGCCGAGGCGCGCGCGGAGCGGCGCCACCGCGAGCTTGCCGCCGCCGACGCCTCGATCGACTACGACAGCGTTCTCGCCGAGATCCGCAGACGCGACGCCCGCGACAGCGAACGCGCCGCCGCGCCCCTGAAACCCGCCGCAGATGCGCACTTGCTCGATACCACGAATTTGGATATAGAGGCGGCGTTCAAGGCTGCCATTGAACTGATCGAAGCGGCGAAAAGCCCGTGAGGGTGCGCCTTCTAGGCGTGCCCGTTTTGTGTTGCTATGATCCGCTCCGAGGTTTCCTCGCGGCAGACCCGAACAATCGACAGTGACTTCGACGTGGGCGGCGCCGACGCAGTCGGCGCCAAGGCAGGACCATAGCAGGACGCCGTTCAAAGAACCGGGAACGGCACACGGCAGACCGGTAACAGGAGTTTTAATGACCGAACCGCAAGCGAGCGAGCTCAACCCGACACGGGATGAGTTCGCGGCCCTTCTCGAGGAGACGCTGGGCGGCTCCGCGCTTCAGGAAGGCACCGTGGTGAAAGGCACCATCGTTGCCATCGAGAAGGATCTGGCCGTCGTAGATGTGGGCCTGAAGACGGAAGGCCGCGTGCAGCTCAAGGAGTTCGCACCCGCAGGCCGGGAGAACGAGGTCACCATCGGCGACGAGGTCGAGGTCTATCTCGAGCGCGTCGAGAACGCGCTCGGCGAGGCCGTTCTCTCCCGCGAGAAGGCAAGGCGCGAGGAAAGCTGGACCCGGCTGGAGCAGAAGTTCAAGGCCAACGAGCGCGTCGAGGGCCTGATCTTCAACAAGGTCAAGGGCGGCTTCACGGTCGATCTCGACGGTGCCGTCGCCTTCCTGCCGGGCAGCCAGGTGGATATCCGGCCGGTGCGGGACATCACGCCGCTGATGAACGTGCCGCAGCCCTTCCAGATCCTGAAGATGGACCGCCGCCGCGGCAATATCGTCGTCTCCCGGCGCTCCGTGCTCGAGGAGACCCGCGCCGAGCAGCGCAGCGAGATCGTGGCCCGCCTCGAAGAGGGCCAGGTCATCGAGGGCATGGTCAAGAACATCACCGATTACGGCGCCTTCATCGATCTGGGCGGCATCGACGGCCTGTTGCACGTCACCGACATGGCCTGGCGCCGGGTCAACCATCCGACGGAGATCCTGTCGGTGGGCGACACGGTGAAAGTCCAGATCGTGCGCATCAATCCGGAGACCCAGCGCATCAGCCTCGGCATGAAACAGCTCGAGGCCGATCCGTGGGACGGCATCGAGGCCAAGTATCCGGTGGACGCCCGCTTCAAGGGCACCGTCACCAACATCACCGACTACGGCGCCTTCGTGGAGCTGGAGCCCGGCGTCGAGGGCCTGATCCACATCTCCGAGATGAGCTGGACCAAGAAGAACATCCATCCGGGCAAGATCGTCTCCACCAGCCAGGAGGTCGAGGTGCAGGTCCTGGAGGTGGACCCGCAGAAACGGCGCATCTCGCTGGGCCTGAAGCAGACCCAGGAGAACCCCTGGAACGCCTTCGCCGCCTCCCATCCCTCCGGAACGGAGGTGGAAGGCGCCATCCGCAACATCACCGAGTTCGGCCTCTTCATCGGCCTCGACGGCGGCGTCGACGGCATGGTTCACCTGTCGGACCTCGATTGGAACCGCTCCGGCGAGGACGCCATCAAGGAGTACAAGAAGGGCGACGTGGTGAAGGCGGTGGTGCTGGAGGCGGATCCGGAGAAGGAGCGCATCAGCCTGGGCATCAAGCAGCTCGGCGGCGATCCGTTCGACTCCGCGCCGAACCTCAGGAAGGGCACCCGCGTCACCTGCGAGATTCTCGACGTCAAGGACAACGGCCTCGAGGTCAGGCTGGCCGACCACGAACTCACCGCGTTCATCCGGCGCGCCGATCTCTCGCGGGACCGTTCCGAGCAGCGCCCCGACCGTTTCGCCCCCGGCGAGAAGGTGGATGCCGCCATCACGCAGATCGACCGCAACTCGCGGCGCATCTCGGTGTCCATCAAGGCGCTGGAGTTCGCCGAGGAGAAGGAGGCCGTGAAACAGTACGGCTCGACCGACAGCGGCGCCTCGCTCGGCGACATTCTCGGTGCGGCTCTCGACAAGGCCAAACAGGATGCAGACACCGACACGGCGGAGACCGGCGGCGAGAAGTAGGATCCGTCCGGTATATGTCTTCGACCGGCGTCGGCGCCCTGCCCGGCAGGGCTCGGGCCAGTCGTACGCGCGAGCGCGAGGTAGGTCGTGATGACGCTGCAGGCAGACGCTCTCGTTGATCGGCGCAGGCTGAAGCGCCGGCTGACGCTCTGGCGGGCGTTGGCCGTCGTCCTGGCCGTCGGTCTTGTCGCGGCTTTCGTGCTCCGGCTCGAGACGGTCGCCACCGCGGTCGGCTACGGCTCGCAGGTGGCGCGCGTCACCGTCGACGGCATCATCCGCGACGATCGCGAGCAGCAGGAGCTTCTGGAGAAGATCGCCAAGGCGAAACACGTCAAGGCGGTGATCCTGAGGATCAACAGCCCCGGCGGCACCACGTCGGGCGGCGAGTCCCTGTACGAGGCCATCAAGGAGGTTTCCGAGAAGAAGCCGGTCGTCGCCGTCTTCGGAACCGTGGCCACGTCGGCAGCCTACATGGCGGCGCTCGCCAGCGACCATATCGTCGCCCGGGCGAACACCATCACCGGCTCCGTCGGCGTCATCTTCCAATGGGCCGAGGTCACCAAGCTGATGAACACGCTCGGCATCAAGGTCGAGGCGGTCCGGAGCGGGCCGCTGAAGGCCAATCCCTCGCCGTTCGAGCCGATCGACGAAGCCGGCCGCAGCCTTTCGGAGGAGATGGTGAGCGAGGCCCAGACCTGGTTCCTCGATCTGGTGGCCGAACAGCGGTCGATCGAGCCGGAGGACGTTCCGGGCCTGAAGGAGGGCCGCGTGTTCTCCGGCCGGCAGGCGCACAAGCTGAAGCTGGTCGACCAGATCGGCGGCGAGGACGCGGCGCGGGACTGGCTCGCGAAGGAGCGCAAGATCGACCGGGATCTGCCGGTGGTGGACTGGGATAAAACCGACGACGGCCGGCTCGGGCTTCTGGGCGGAGCCGCCAAAATGCTCGCCCGCAGCCTCGGTCTCTCGCCCTTGGCGCTTGACTCCGTTGCAAAAAGCCTTGCCACAATTCGCAGCGTTCAGCTTGACGGCCTTGTCTCGCTTTGGCACCCTCGACACAGGCGATAGCGTCGATTAGGCGAGCAACTTCAACAAGATCGCCGCAGACGAGGCCTGCTGATGATTAAGTCGGAACTTATCCAGAAGGTAGCCGCCGCCAATCCCCATCTCTACCAGCGGGATATCGAGCGGATCGTCAATGTGATCCTGGAGGAGATCATTGCGGCGCTGGCGCGCGGCGACAGGGTTGAACTGCGTGGCTTCGGGGCCTTTACCATCAAGCATCGCGCGGCGCGGCAGGGACGAAACCCGCGGACGGGCGAGACCGTGTTCGTCGACGAGAAGTTCGTTCCGTTCTTCAAGACCGGCAAGGAGCTCAGGGAGCGCCTGAACCGCGACTATCCCGACGCGGTTGCGGCTGCCGCCGCCCCCGCTGCCATAACGAACGACTGATCGTGCGCCGCCGGGCGCTCGTGAAGGAACTGACATGCTGAGGAAACTCTACTGGACCTTCGTGGTCTTCCCGCTTGTCGTGTTTCTGGTGGCGCTCGCGGTGGCCAACCGCCACACCGTTCGCCTGGTGCTGGACCCGTTCGCGCCCGAGAACCCGGTCCTGTCCATCGAGCTGCCGTTCTTCTTGTTCTTGGCGGCCGCCGTTCTCGCCGGCCTGATGCTCGGCGGCCTGACCGCCTGGGCCGGCCAGGGCAAATGGCGCAGGACGGCACGGCGCGAGCGGCGCACCGCCGCGGAGCTGCGCGGCGAGGCCGACCGGCTGACCCGGCAGATCGAGGCCTCGAAGCAGCCGCAGCTCACCCAGGCCGGCGGCGCCAACTGACCGCCCCGCCGCTGCGGCCCTGCGGCGCCAAGCTCATGGACACTAAGCTGTCGATCTCCTAGGTTCAGGGCGATTTTCCTGGGTCATCCGAGCTGATGACCGCTGAAAGGATGGGCCCTGCCGCATGACGGTACAGGTCAAGATCTGCGGTCTGAAGACCACCGAGACGCTGGACGAGGCGCTGGACGCCGGCGCCGACTTCTTCGGTCTGGTCTTTTTCGAGCGCAGCCCCCGTAACCTACGGCGCGACCAGGCGGCACGGCTGGTCCAGCATGCGGCCGGCCGCGCCAAGAGCGTGGCGCTCCTGGTCGACCCGAGCGATGCCGACGTCAAGGCCGTCGCCGACGAGGTGGGGCCCGACTATCTGCAGCTCCACGGGTCCGAGTCTCCGGAGCGGGTCTCCGAGATCAAGTCCATCGCAGGCCGTCCGGTGATCAAGGCCGTCAAGGTCGCCACCGCCGAGGACGCCGAGGACGCCCACCGCTACGACGACGCGGCCGACCTGGTCCTGTTCGACGCCAAGGCGCCGGAGGGCGGCGACGCCTGGCTGCCCGGCGGCAACGGCATCGCCTTCGACTGGCAGGCGCTGGCCGGCGTCAAGGACCTCGGGGCCTTCATCCTCTCCGGCGGTCTCGACCCCGACAATGTGGGCCGGGCCATCGCCGAGACCGGCGCGCGGGTCGTCGACGTCTCGTCCGGCGTGGAGCGCGCGCCCGGCGAGAAGGACCCCGATCTGGTCCGCCGTTTCGTAACGGCCGCGAAGTCTGCCGCCGCGCCAAATGGGAGCTCATGAATCCGATGTCCGAGACCGCCGAGATCGCAAGGCCGAACAGCTACCGCACCGGTCCCGACGAGCAGGGGCATTTCGGCCTCCATGGCGGGCGCTTCGTCGCCGAGACGCTGATGCCGCTGATCCTGGACCTGGAAGCGGCCTATGAGGACGCCAAGGCCGACCCGCAGTTCCACGCCGACCTGACGGCGCTGCTGACTCATTATGGCGGCCGCCCCAGCCCGCTCTATCTGGCCGAGCGCCTGACCGAGCAGTTCGGCGGCGCCCGGATCTACTTCAAGCGCGACGAGCTCAACCACACCGGCTCGCACAAGATCAACAACTGCCTGGGCCAGATCCAGCTCGCGCGCCGCATGGGCAAGACCCGCATCATCGCCGAGACCGGCGCGGGCCAGCACGGCGTCGCCGTCGCCACGGTGGCGGCGCGCTTCGGCCTGCCCTGCGTGGTCTATATGGGCGCCACCGACATCGAGCGTCAGAAGCCGAACGTCTTCCGCATGGGGCTGCTCGGCGCCGAGGTGCGGCCGGTGACGTCCGGGACCGGCACCCTCAAGGACGCCATGAACGAGGCGCTGCGCGACTGGGTCTCCAATGTGCACGACACCTTCTACATCATCGGCACCGTCGCGGGCCCGCACCCCTATCCCGCCATGGTCCGCGACTTCCAGGCCGTGATCGGCAACGAGGTGCGCGAGCAGATGCAGGAGCGCGAGGGCCGGCTGCCCGACACGCTGGTCGCCTGCATCGGCGGCGGCTCGAACGCCATGGGGCTGTTCCATCCCTTCCTCGACGACGAGGGCGTCGCCATCTACGGCGTCGAGGCGGCGGGCCACGGGCTCGACACGCCCGACCACGCGGCCTCGCTGAACGGCGGCGCCCCCGGCGTGCTCCATGGCAACCGCACCTATCTCCTGCAGGACGACGACGGCCAGATCCTCGACGGCCACTCCATCTCGGCCGGCCTCGACTATCCCGGCATCGGCCCCGAGCACGCCTGGCTGAAGGACAGCGGTCGCGCCCGCTACGTGGCCGTGACGGACCGGGAGGCCCTCGACGCCTTTCAGCTCTGCACCCGGCTCGAGGGCATCATCCCGGCGCTGGAGCCGAGCCACGCGCTCGCCTATGTGGCCAAGCTGGCCCCCACGCTGCCCGAGGACAACCTGCTGGTGATGAACATGTGCGGCCGCGGCGACAAGGACGTCTTCGCCGTGGCGGAGCATCTGGGCATGGAGATGTAGCTCATGACCGGCACCGGAACCGAGACCCGTATCGATCGCCGTTTCGCCGCCGTCAGGGCGGCAGGCCGGGCCGCCTTCGTCACCTTCGTGACGGCGGGCGACCCGGATTACGAGACCTCGCTGGAGATCGTCCGGCGCCTGCCCGCGGCCGGCGCGGACGTCATCGAGCTCGGCATGCCGTTCTCCGATCCGATGGCCGACGGCCCGGCCATCCAGGAGTCGTCGCAGCGGGCCCTGAAGGCCGGCCAGACCCTGCGCCGCACCCTCGACCTGGTACGCGCCTTCCGCGAGGACGACGACGAGACGCCGATCGTGCTCATGGGCTACTACAACCCGATCTACGTCTATCCGGCGGCGGACTTTCTGGACCATGCCGTCGCCGCCGGGGTGGACGGGCTGATCGTCGTCGACCTGCCGCCTGAAGCCGACCACGAGCTCTGCCTGCCGGCCCTCGACGCCGGGCTGAACTTCATTCGGCTGGCGACGCCGACGACCGACGCCAAGCGCCTGCCCACCGTGCTCTCGAACACCAGCGGCTTCGTCTACTACGTCTCCATCGCGGGCATCACGGGCACCCAGGCGCCGGACGCGAGCGACGTGCAGGCCCATGTGACCCGCATCAAGGCCGCCACCGCACTTCCCGTCGCCGTCGGCTTCGGCGTCAAGACGCCGGAGCAGGTGCGCGCCATAGCTGCCGGCGCGGACGGCGTTGTGGTAGGATCCGCGCTGGTTACGGCCATCAAGGAGAGTCTTGGCCCGGATGGCCGGCCGGGCGCGGGCACCGTCGACGACGTCGTCGCCCTGGTGCAGCGGCTGTCCGGCGGTGTGGCGGCGCCCGAAGAGCTGGCCGCGAGATAGCGAGCCCAACCGCAAGAGGCTTTGAAACGTGAACTGGATCAACAACGTCGTCCGACCCAAGATCCGCGGCATCCTGCGCAAGCGGGAGATCCCCGACAACCTCTGGGTGAAGTGCCCGGAGAGCGGGCAGATGATCTACTACAAGGATCTGGAGGCCAATCAGTTCGTCGTTCCGGGCAGCGAGTACCACATGCGCATGTCGGCGCCGGCCCGGATGCGGGCGCTGTTCGACGACGAGACCTACGAGACCGTGGCCCTTCCGGAAGTGGCGGTGGACCCGCTCAAGTTCCGCGACGAGCGGCGCTATGTGGACCGGCTGAGGGACGCCCGCGGCAAGACCGAGCTGCAGGACGCGGTGCTGGTCGCCACCGGCACGCTGGACGAGCTCCCGATCGTCGCGGCCGTGCAGGATTTCGGCTTTCTCGGCGGCTCACTCGGAACGGCGGCCGGCGAGGCGGTGATCGTCGGCATGCGCACGGCGCTGGAGCGTGCCACGCCCTTCATCATGTTCGCCGCCTCCGGCGGCGCCAGGATGCAGGAGGGCATCCTCTCGCTGATGCAGATGCCGCGCACCACCGTCGCCGTGCAGGAGCTGCGCGAGGCCCGGCTGCCCTACATCGTGGTCCTGACCCATCCGACCACCGGTGGCGTCACCGCCTCCTACGCCATGCTGGGCGACATCCAGATCGCCGAGCCCGGCGCGCTGATCGGCTTCGCGGGCCCGCGCGTCATCGAGCAGACCATCCGGGAGAAACTGCCGGACGGCTTCCAGCGCGCCGAATATCTGCACGAGCACGGCATGGTCGACATGGTCGTGCACCGGCACGAGCTGCGCGAGACCCTGAGCCGGATCTGCAACCTCCTGATCAACAAGCGGATTTCCGATATCGAGGCGGCGGAGGCCGACGCCGAGATGGAGGATAGCGCGCCCGAGCCCCAGACCGGGGAGCCGGAGCTCCAGGACCTCGTGATGGAGGATGCACCGGGCGCCGACGCGGCCGGGTCGCCCGATCCCGCCGAGCCGGAGAGCGTCCGGCCCGATCCCGAGTAGGCCGCCCAATCGCATGTCCATGACGCCGCACGGCCGTGCCGCCCGGTCCCCCACGGAGCCGGACAGGCCCGACAGCGGGCTGCTCTTGGCCCGCATGCTCGAGCTGCACCCCAAGCTGATCGATCTCTCGCTCGGCCGGGTCGAGCAGCTTTTGGAGGCGCTCGGCAACCCGCATCTGGCCGTGCCGCCGGTGATCCACATCGCCGGGACCAACGGCAAGGGCTCGGTGGTCGCCTTTCTGAAGGCCATGCTGGAGGCCGCCGGCCATCGGGTGCACACCTTCATCTCCCCGCATCTGATCAGCTTCCACGAGCGCATCGCCCTGGCCGGCCCCGACGGCGCACAGCCCATCGGCGAGGCGGCGCTGGTGGACGTGCTGCAGCGGGCCGAGGCGGCCAACGAGGGCCGCCCCATCACCTTCTTCGAGATCACCACCGCGGCCGCCTTCCTGGCCTTCTCCGAGACGCCCGCCGATTTCCTCATCCTGGAGACCGGCCTCGGCGGCCGTCTCGACGCCACCAATGTGGTGCCGCAACCGGCGCTGACGGTGCTGACGTCCATCTCCATGGACCATATGTCCTATCTGGGCGAGACCATTGCCGAGATCGCCGACGAGAAGGCCGGCATCCTGAAGCCGGGCGTCCCCTGCGTGGTGGCGCGGCAGGACCCGCTGGCGCTGTCCCGCATCGAGAAGCGCGCGGAGGAGATCGACGCCCCGCTGATCGCCGCCGGCCGCGACTGGGACGCCTACGAGCAGCACGGCCGGCTGATCTACCAGACCACCACGGCGCTGGTCGATCTGCCGCTCCCCCGGCTTGCGGGACGGCACCAGATCGACAATGCGGGCGC
>JAKSBI010000444.1 GCA_022361215.1 Hyphomicrobiales bacterium
ACGGATGCGATGAGGAGAGAAAAGCGATGACCTATGTCGTCACGGAGGCTTGCATCCGCTGCAAGTACATGGACTGCGTCGAGGTTTGCCCGGTCGACTGCTTCTACGAAGGGTCGAACATGCTGGTGATCCACCCCGACGAGTGCATCGATTGCGGCGTGTGCGAGCCGGAATGCCCGCCCGAGGCCATCGTTCCCGATACCGACCCGGTCGCCGAAACCTGGCTCGAATTGAACCGGGACTACAGCGAGAAATGGCCCAATATCACGCGCAAGGGCACCTCGCCGGAGGATGCCGAGACCTACAAGGACATGGAAGGCAAGTACGAAAAGTTCTTCAGCGAGGACCCGGGCGACGGAAGCTGACTCTAATATGGGACCCCTGTCTCATTTCATGACAATTATCTGAATCTGCGCCGCTGCCGCCGCGCTCGGGCGTGGGAACCTGGACGGGCCGGCTCACATGCGGTGCACGCGCGGCCGGGGCCCTTGAATATTTCAAAAAAATGATGTATAAATAATTGTTTAGTATAGTGGTCGTCTGACGCCATCCAGGGCCTTTTCGCACCTGCGAAGGGGCGCTGGCCGAAGGTGGCGGTTCGCTGCAGGCCTGAAGGAAGGGGTGCCGTGCCAGCTGCGGCGCCTTCCTTTTGTGCATGCCGTCCGGCCTCGCGCCAGGCACCGTTCCCGCCATCTGCGCGGCCGATAACTCAGTTCATGCCCTCGGCGCGGCCCCTGCGCGCCCTCGGCATCCGGATCAACATGGGATCGATAGAAAAGCGCATGACCAAGAAGAAGACCACCAAGCAGACCGCGGCCAAGAACGTCGGTTTCGAGGCCGGTGACTACGTCGTCTATCCGACCCATGGAGTTGGCCGGGTACAGGGCGTCGAGACCCAGGAGATTTCCGGCTGCACGCTGGACCTCATCATCATCAAGTTCGAGAAGGACCGCATGACCTTGCGCGTGCCGGTGACCAAGGCGGAGGACTCCGGCCTGCGCAAGCTCTCGAGCCGCAAGCTGATGGATTCGGCCCTGGCGACCCTCAAGGGCCGCAGCCGGGTCAAGCGCACCATGTGGAGCCGGCGCGCCCAGGAATACGAGGCCAAGATCAATTCGGGGGATCCGGTGTCGATCGCCGAGGTCGTGCGCGACCTGCACCGCGGCGCCGATCAGCCGGATCAATCCTATAGCGAACGGCAAATGTATCAGGCGGCGCTCGATCGCCTGGCCCGCGAGGTCGCGGCGCTGGAGCGAATCGACGAGACCGCCGCTGCCGAGAAACTGGAACAACTTCTGCAAGCTGCATAACTCTGGCACGTCATTGGCCGCTTAGCCGTTCGGGTCAAGGTCGGTATAGGGCGGCCTTGACCCATAGTCGTTAAGGGCTGCGCGGCGCGCGTTCCGTAACCGTTCCGGCGATGAGCCGTCTGGCCCCTGCTGGGGCGGTTCGGTCGCGGCGTGGCCAGCGAAGGGAAACCCGCCGGGGGCATGCCGGACCGCCAGACCTTTGCCACTCTCCGCGCTGCGCGGCGCGTCTGGGCGATCGGCTCGATCCACGGCGAGGCCGGACGGCTCGAGCGGCTGCACCGGGGCCTCTGGTCGCGCCTCCAGCCGCGCGACCGGATCGTCTACCTCGGCAACATGATCGGCCGCGGCTCGGCCGTGCACGAGACCTTGGACGGGCTGCTGCGCTTTCGCGGCGAGGCCTTGGCCCGCCCGCGCAGCTTCGCCTGCGACATCGTCTACCTGCGCGGCAGCCAGGAGGAGATGTGGCAGAAGCTGCTGCAGCTTCAGTTCGCCACTTCCCCGCGCGACGTGCTCGGCTGGATGATCGACCAGGGCGTTGGCGCCACCCTGGCGGCCTACGGCGGGCGGGTCGAGGATGCCCAGCGGGCCGCTGCCGCCGGCGCCCTGACCTTGACCCGTTGGACCGGCGCCCTGCGGGCGGCCATGCAGAACCGGCCGGGCCACTATCAGATCGTGAGCCAGCTGCGCCGCGCCGCCTTCACC
>JAKSBI010000329.1 GCA_022361215.1 Hyphomicrobiales bacterium
CTCGAAGCCTGTGGGCGCGGCCGCGAGCGCCGGCTGAGGCGCGCCGACGTTTCCTTCGCCTGCTCGCTGAACGCGCCGATCGAGTGGCGCATGCGCCGCCTGCCGGCGCGGGACCTGCGTGGGCTCGCCGACGGCCTGTCGTTGGTGCGGCAAAGCCAGGCCGCGCCGCTCTCGAAAAGCCTGGTCGTCGGCCAGGTCGCCGCCAGCCCGCGCACGGTGCACCGGATGGCGGGCGTGGTTCTGGGCGCCCTCGCGGACCACGGGCAGGAGGGCGTGCGCGCGCCGAGCCTGGTGGCCCGGATCGAGGGACCGTCGGCCGCCGCCGCACCGCCGGACCGGCCGGAGGGCATCCGCCCCGACGCCTTGATCGCGCCGCAGGCCCGCTCGACGCTGAACGCGCTGCTCTCCGCGCCCCTCTGCTACCGCCACGGCACCCTGCGGCGCGTCTCGGACTGGTGCGCCGACAGGCGCGCGGACGTGCGCCTGCACTTTGCCAAGACCGGCACGCGCGGGACCGGAACGCCGGACCCTCGGGCCGACGACACGGTGGACCTCTGGATCGCCGGGGGCATCGCCTTCGAGACCGGGGCCGCCTTCTCCTATGTGGTGCTGGTCGGCACGGGCAACCCGAGCACGCCCTGGGGCCGCGATCTCTACGCCGGCTCGGTGGCCGCGCCGCTGCTGCGCCGGCTGCTGGAGGACCTGGCGAAGCTGGCGGCCCAGAACGGCCGCACCTCCGCCACGCCCGAGCCCCGGGAGGCGGCGGCCCGCCAGCCTTGAAACACACCGGCAGCGCCCCATATGAAAAGGCCGGTTAAGAGACCGTTAAATGGGCACCAGGATCGATTTTCGTCTCCGGCACAGCTTTTCATTTGTTCGCGTTGCTTGGGCTTTTGCCGCGGATAGGGCCGAGCGCTGCCGGACGGACCGCTTGCGACCGCGCAACGCAGCGCGCAACAACGATTGTTGATTGAGCCGATCATGAGAGAGCCGGTAAGGTAGAGCCCGTCGCGCTCCGGGGGCAGCGACGGAATGACCATGGAGGGTGTCGGACCCGCGCGTCGCGTGCCATGGGCCGTTCCAGGACGCGCCTTTTGCCGCCGCCCCGCTTGCTGACCAGGGAGCCCGAGCGAATCCCATGACCACACCCGCCCCGCCCCCGGCTCGTGGCGGCGATGCCCGTGCCGACCGCGCCATCGACGCGCTGGCGTCCGGCAACCAACGCTGGCAGCGCCTGAAAGAGATCTTCCCGAGCCTGAAGAAATTCCTGCTGATCCTGGGCCTCGGCCTGCTGTCCTGGTTCTCGACCTATACGGGCATGCTGGAGCTGATCCAGGCCAACACCGGCCCGGTCGACTTCCTCTATCGCTTCTTCATCGGCATCGCCGTGGCGCTGCTGATGCTGATGATCATCTATATCCTGGACACGCTGTTCTCGCCGGTGAGCTGGTGGCTGCGGTCGCTCTATATCCTCGGCTACGTGTTCCTGACGCTGATCTCGGTCGGCTTCGGGTTCGGCTTCTACTGGAAGTTCCTGGAGTCGCGCTCCGAGGCGACCCGCTCGGCGGAGGCCGCGATCTCGCATGTGCAGGGCTCGCTGCAGACCGGCCAGACGCGGCTGGAGCAGCTCCAGAGCACCCTCGACACGCTGACGGCGCTGTCGCGCCAGAAGGCGCAGGACGAGCGCGAGAAGGGCAACACCTGCCCGAACAGCCGCCCCGGCGACGGGCCGCGCCGCCGCCTGCGCGACGCCGACGCGCAGAGCTTTCAGTTCGTCTCCGACTTCATGCAGCGCAAGATCGGCACGGTGCGCAAGGACCTGGACGGGCTGTCGGCGGACTTCGCCAAGGTGCTGAGCAACGACAGCTCGACCGTCGACCCGCGCAGCGGCACCCGCAACACCTTCCTGCGCGGCGTCAACCGCAAGCTCGACCTGACCGTGACGCGCTTCAACACCCTGCGCACCGACCCGCAGCTCGTCGAGCACCGCAACAGCCTGGCCGCACGCGCAGAGAGGACGGTGTTTCCCGGAGGGCGCGGCGGCACCTTCTCCTGCCCCGACCCGCAGCTCCAGTCGGCGCTGAGGGGCGTGGTCCGGGCCATTGACGGCCTGCCCGAGATCAAGAAGCCGGAGATCGCCGCGGTCGAGGGCTCGGAGGCCATCGTCGAGGCCTTCCGCCGTCTCACGACCACGACCATCGGCGCCTTCAGCCTGAAGCTGCCGCCGTCGCCGGACGAGCTGCGCGACCTGCAGAAGAAGGCCGTGCAGTCGGCCCTGCGCTCGAACCAGGCCGAACCCGCCATCCTGCGGCAGGAGCCGGGCCTCGGCCAGCGCGACTACATCCCGCTCTTCATCGCGCTCTTCGTCGACCTGTGCATCCTGCTGGTCTCGATCAACCGGCCCATCAACCGCTTCCAGATGCTCGTGACGCTGGTCCGCGAGGCCCGCGACGGCCCCGTCTCGCAGATCCTCCAGAGGTTCCACGACACCCATCTGGCAGGGCTGCAGAAGGAGTTCGAGGTCTTCCAGCACGTGGTGTTCGACTTTATGGGCGACTACTACGTGGCGGTGCCGTTGAGCGCCAAGCGCGCGGACGCCCACTATCTCGCCAACCTGTTCGTCAGCCTCGAAGGCCAGGGCATCGTCGACCGGGTGATCCTGCCGCCCGCCTTCATCGTGCGCCGCAAGCTGGAGAAGCAGGGCAGCGCGTTTGCCGGCGAGCGGGTCTTCCGGCTCTACCGCTTCCGCAACGGCGCCTGGTCGAAGCTGGTGCTGGACGCCATTCTGGGCGGCGAGCGCGAGCGCCGCGCCGAGGCCGAGAAGACCGCCGACGGCCGCAACCCGAACGGCGGCGCCACGCCGGCCGGCCGGACGAACGGACACGAGCCGGGGATGCCGGCGCCGGAACAGGCGCCCGTCCTGCATCGCCCGGAGGAGGACGTCATCGCCCTGCCCGGACCGGAGACCAACGGCGGCGGCAGGGCGCGCCCCAAGAGCTAGGCCCTGATTCGCGCGGCAGGTCGGCAGCGCGCACGCTCTCGGTACCCCGTTTGCCTGCAATCGCGGCGTGCGTCGTGTTTCGGTACGCCGGTCAAGGCTTCGTTAACTCGGTTGCCCTTATTCATAGGAGATCGCCGATTTGGGCGCGGCTGACGCGCCCCGCAACCTCCGGGCATCAGGGAAACGCGGAATGGGCCTTCTCACTCAGTTTCGACAGAACCAGATCAACGCGAACGACGCGGCCATCGACCGCCACGACCAGCTCTTCCGGCAGTATCTGGAACATGTCGATGCGGAAACCTGGCGGGAGGACAGCGGCCGGCGCATCACGATCCTGGCGCGCTCGCCCGCTTCGCCGGTGGTGAAGGCTTTCGTCGGGCGCCAGGAGGATCTGAAGCTGCGCAACATCGGCGCCCGCATCATCGTGGCCCGTCTCGAGCCGGAAAGCGAGCTGCGCCGCATGGCCCGGGCGCTCTCCGAGCTGGTCGACGACGCCGATGTCGGCGCGCTGGTGCGCTGGGCGAGCAACGACTGCATCCTCGACGCCCACGAGCAACTGATCCTCGGCTCGCAGATGTGCTGGTCCGGCGATGCCATGCGCCGCGAGCCCGGCAAGCGGGACAGTCTCGACCTGTTCGAGCGCGACGCGCCGGGGACGGTCCGGCTCGGCGTCCTGGCCTTCGACGCCATCTGGTCCGTCGCCGTGAAGGTGCCGACGTCGCGCCTCGGCCTGCGGCGTCCGGCCAAGCCCGTGGGCGGGCTCGCACCGCAGCCCGGCACCGCCTTGCCGAAGCCGGCCTTCCTCGCCGGCGGCAGCCCGGCAGCCACGCGGCATTAGCGTATCCCGGGGGGTGGATCGACCCCGCCGCCCCCTCCGGCAAGAATCAACGGCTCTCTTAATCCTCTCGAAACGAGACCGCGCTAGGCTCCGACCGAGTTTCGGTCGTTGCGGAAGGGATTTGAGGGAGTCAGTCCGCCATGGGCAGGTCAGCCCAGTTCCTCCTGGCAGGCATGGCCCTGCTTTCCACACCAACGGTTCCAGCGGCGGCCGCAGAGGCCAGAGGCGAGATGCGTTGCGCCAAGACCGTCGCCGGCAAGGGCACGCCGCACCGCATCAAGACCATCGCCCAGTTCAATGCGGTGAGGGCCTGGACGGAGCTCTCCAGGAAGCGCGGGCCCGATTACGGCCACTGGCACAACGCCCGCAGAACCCGCATCGAATGCAACAAGCCGGAGCGCTCGGACTATTACTTCTGCACGGCGAAAGCCGCGCCCTGCCGCCCAACCAAGACCGCAACGGCCGGGAAGCGGAAGTAAGGACGGGCGTCCCGCGCCGACCTCAGCCGAAGCGCTCGGCCAGAAGCTTCCCTAGCACCCGCTCGGCCTCCGGCGCCGACAGATCGAGCGCGGTCAGCCCGGTCAGCGTTTCCACGAGCGCCCGGGACGACGAGGTGTTCGCCGCCTGGCCGGTGACGAGGTCGGGCTTGCACCCGCAGGCCTGGCAGAGGCCGGCGGCGGCGTAGGGATCGGTGGCGCAGAGCGCCAGCAGGCGGACCTGCGCATCGATCGTCTCCATGGCGGCCGCGCCGTTGTAGGCTTCGAGCGGCGAGGCCCCGATCTCCGCCACCAGCACGTCGGCGCCCGCCGCCATGACCTGCGCCAGAAGCTGCGCCAGCGCGGCCTCGTACTCGTCCCTGGGGCAGACGGTGGTGGTCAGGCCGGCATCCACATAGTCGAAGATGTGGTCGGCCCCGGCGTCGCCATAGCTGAGCGCGTCCTTGTATCCGGCCGCCCCCGTCAGCTTGGCCGCGGCGACCCGCAGCCCGCGCCGCTTCAGGGCGGCAATCAGCGTGCGGCCGGTCAGCGTCTTGCCCGCCGACATCGAGGTCCCGATCACCAGCGCCACCGGCATGGTGAAATCCGCGGGCGGCATCGGCCGGACGAAATCGCGGATGTTGACCTTGCCGCCGCGCATGACGTGCCCGCGATAGGCGAGCGCCATCGGCCGCGGGGTCCAGGCCGAGGCGGAGGTGACCTTGCCGAACAGGCCCGCGCCGGTGAGCTGGTCGAGCGCGAGATCGTCGCCCACATCGGCCCAATCGCCGACGCATTCCAGCGTCGCCGCACGCCGGCTGAGCGCGCCCACCACCTCCTGGCCCGGCAGAACGGGCGTGCGGCGCCCGCAGGGCAGCTCGATCCTGTAGATCGCGCTCGGCGTCCCGACCACCTCTCCGACGACGTAATCGCCCGTCGCCCAGGCGTCCCGCGGCAGCGGCTCGACGCCGAACCCGGTCTCGCCCAGGTCCGAGATCCGGGTGATGGAGGCTAGAAAGCGCTTGGTCATCGACGCCCATTCTCGCATGTTGCACGGCATCACAAGGCTGTGACCTATCAGAAATACCCTCGCGGCCTCAATCATCCATGACGACGGATATCGGACCAGTGCCAATGCGCGACGCCAGCCCGACGGGACGCAATCTGGTTGACAGAGCCATCGCGCATGGATTGATTCGGAGTGCCCGGTCTGGCCGGGCCAATGCCGAACACGACAGGGAGGGAGACCTGGCATGATCCGGCCGATACAGAGCGCGTGGCACCGTTGCAGGCATGCCTGATGGAGGACGTCACCGGCCGGCGGCCGCGCATACCTGTCGTGCGCGCACGGCGCCGCTCTGACGGCGCCCCGTTTCGCACGCCATGACAGCCAGCGTCGACACAGGGGAGACCGCGACCGAGGGCGCAAAGGCGGCCACAGGCAACCTCATCACGGTCCGCGACCTGCGCATCTCCTTCACCCAGCACGGCCACGACATCGAGGCGGTTCGCGGCGTCTCCTTCCGCATCAGCCCGGGCTCGACGGTGGCGCTGGTGGGCGAATCCGGCGCCGGCAAATCCGTCATCGGACAGGCCATCATGGGTATTCTGCCGGCCAGCGCGCACATCGCCGGCGGCGAGATCCTGTTCGACGACCCGAAGCGCCCCGGCGTGGTCGACCTGGCCGCGCTCGATCCCGACGGGCGCGACTACCGGTCGATCCGCGGCGGGCGCATCTCCGTGATCTTCCAGGAGCCGATGACGTCGCTGTCGCAGTTCCACACCATCGGCGACCAGATCTCCGAAGCGCTCTTCCTGCACCGCGACCTGCCGCACAAGGAAGGCCTGAAGGTGGTGGAGGAGATGCTGCACCTGTGCCGGTTCCCGAACCCGGCGGAGGCGGTGAAGCGGTATCCGTTCGAGCTCTCGGGCGGGCTGAGGCAGCGCGCCATGATCGCCATGGCGCTGGTCTGCCATCCCGCGCTGCTGATCGCCGACGAGCCGACCACGGCGCTCGACGTCTCGGTGCAGGCGCAGATCCTGAAGCTCATCAAGGAGCTTCAGGGCGAGCTCGGCATGGCGGTGCTGATCATCACCCACGACCTGGGCGTGGTCGCCAACCTGGCGGACGAGGTGGTCGTGCTGTTCCACGGCGAGGTCATGGAGGCCGGCCGCATCCGGGACATCTTCGAGACGCCGCAGCACGTTTACCTGAAGGGCCTGTTCGGCGCCGTCCCGCATTTCGACATGAAGCCCGGCGAGCGGCTGGTCTCGCCGGCGGACCTGGAGCGCAAGCCGGACCGTAAGCCGGCGAAGCCCAAGGCGCGGCGAGCGCCGACGCAGAGCGGGCCGCTGCTGGAGCTGCGCGACGTCAGCAAGTCGTTCGTCGCGCGCAAGGGCGGCTTCTGGGGCACGTCGGAGCCCGAGCGGGTGGTGGCGGTCGACAAGGTCTGCTTCGAGATCCGCAACAAGGAATGCCTCGGGCTGGTGGGCGAGTCGGGCTGCGGCAAGACCACCTTGTCCAAGCTGATCATGCGCGCCCTCGGCCCCGACTCCGGCCAGATCCTGTTCCATCGGGACAACACGGTCGTCGATCTGGCACAGAAGACCGAGGAGCATGGCGGCGAGCTGAACCGCGCGGTGCAGATGGTGTTC
Source organism: Hyphomicrobiales bacterium (assembly GCA_022361215.1). Taxonomy (GTDB): domain Bacteria; phylum Pseudomonadota; class Alphaproteobacteria; order Rhizobiales; family Methyloligellaceae; genus JAKSBI01. The sequence continues at coordinate 6,971 of JAKSBI010000329.1, forward strand.
CAGGACCCGTTCGGCTCGCTCAACCCGCGCATGACCGTGTTCGACATCATCCGGGAGCCGCTGGTGATTCACGGCATCGGGGACCGGCAGGAGCATGGCGAGCGCGTGCAGCAGCTCATGCGCCAGGTGCGCCTGGACCCGCGTTTCCTGAACCGCTACCCGCACAGCTTCTCCGGCGGCCAGCGCCAGCGGATCGGGCTGGCCCGCGCGCTGGCGCTGGACCCGAACCTGCTGATCCTCGACGAGCCGGTCTCGGCGCTCGACGTCTCGATCCAGGCGCAGATCCTCAACCTGCTAAAGGACATGCAGGCGGAGCTCGGCCTCACCTATCTGTTCATCTCGCACAACCTGGCGGTGGTCGATTACGTCGCGGATCGCATTCTGGTCATGTGCGCGGGCCGGATCGTGGAGTCCGCGCCGCGCGAGGTGCTGTTCCGCGAGCCCGTGCACTGCTACACCCAGGCTTTGATGGCCGCGGTCCCCTATGCGGATCTGGAGCGCAAGCTCGACGTGCAGTCGCTCGGCGCCGGCGACGGCATGAACCCGAAGCACTGGCCCGCGCCGTTCACGATCGCGCCCAACGGCGCGATGGAGTTCCTGAACCTGGGCGAGGACCATCACGTGCTGGTCGCGTCGGGCACCACCGAGAAGGAGTTGCGGGCATGAGGGGGCTGCTGCTGACGAGCCTGGCGACGATCGCGGCGCTCGCGACCGGCGCGGTCGCGCTGGAGGCCCAGCCGGGATCGCTGATCGAGACGCCGTCCCTCGAGAAACAGGTCGCGGCCGGCGCGCTGCCGCCCGTGGGCCAGCGCATTCCGCTGGAGCCGCAGATCGTCGACCTGGAGGCGGAGAACAAGCAGCCGGGCCGGCACGGCGGCGAGCTGCGCATGCTGATGGGCAAGGCGAAGGACACCCGCATGGTGACCGTCTACGGCTATGCCCGCCTGGTCGTCTTCACGCCCGACTTCAAGCTGAAGCCGGACATCCTGAAGCATGTGGAGGTCGAAGAGGGCCGCGTCTTCACCCTGCACCTGCGCCCGGGCCATCGCTGGTCCGACGGGCATCCCTTCACGGCCGAGGACTTCCGCTACTACTGGGAGGACATGGTCAAGGTCAAAAAGCTCTCCAGGAAAGGCGTGCCCCGGCAGATGCGCGTCGGCAAGGAGGCTCCCACATTCACGCTCATCGACGAGCATACGGTCCGCTACGCCTGGTCGAAGCCGAACCACGCCTTCCTGCCCTGGCTCGCCGGCGCCCGGCCGCCCGCGATCTACCGACCGGCGCACTATCTCAAGCAGTTCCACATCAAGCACGGCGACAAGGATAAGATCGCCAAGCTGGTGAAGACGGAAGGCCGGCGCAACTGGGCGGAGCTGCATTTCAGCCGCGACCGCCCCTACCGCGCAGACAACCCGGAGCGGCCGACGCTGGAGCCCTGGGTGAACGTGACCCCGCCGCCCTCGGAACGGTTCGTCTTCAAGCGCAACCCCTACTATCACCGCATCGACAAGAACGGCCGGCAGCTTCCCTATGTCGACCGGGTGGTCGTGAATCTGGGCTCGGTCTCCATGGTGCCGGCGCGCACGGGCTCGGGCGAAGCCAATCTCCAGGCCCGCTACATCCGCTTCGTCAACTACACCTTCCTGAAGAAGTCGGAGAAGCGGAACAACTTCTCCGTGAAGCTCTGGCGCACGCTGAAATCGTCCCACAAGGCGCTCTACCCGAACCTGAACGCCAAGGACGAGGCCTGGCGCACGCTGCTCAACGACGTGCGCTTCCGGCGCGCGCTCTCGCTGGCGGTCAACCGCCACGAGATCAACCAGGTGATCTATTACGGCCTGGCCAAGGCCAGCAACAACACGGTGTTCGAGGACAGCCCGCTGTTCCGCCCCGAGTACCGGACCGCCTGGGCCCAGTTCGATCCGAAGCAGGCCAACGCGCTGCTCGACGAGATCGGCCTGACCGAGCGCGACGACGACGGCACGCGCCTCCTGCCCGACGGCCGGCCCATGGAGATCATCGTCGACACCGCGGGCGAGAGCACCGAGGAGGCCGACATCCTGGAGCTGATCACCGATAGCTGGAAACAGGTCGGCATCAAGCTCTTCACCCGGCCCTCCCAGCGCCAGGTGTTCCGCAACCGGGTCTATTCGGGCAAGGCCATCATGGCCATGTGGGCCGGGCTCGGCAACGGGCTCTCCAACGCCAGCATGAGCCCGGGCGCCTTCGCCCCCACCTTCAAGGCGCAGTACAACTGGCCCAAATGGGGCACCCACACCCAGACCATGGGCAAGAAGGGCCAGGCGCCGACGCTGGCCGCGGCGCAGCGCCTGGTCGCGCTCTACCGGGACTGGGAGCGCGCCACCACCGAGGCCGAGCAGACGCGGATCTGGCACGAGATCCTGAGGATCAATGCCGAGCAGGTCTTCACCATCGGCATCGTGAACGCCACGCTGCATCCGATCGTGGCCAGCACCGACCTGGTGAACGTGCCGGAGAAGGGCTTCTACAACTGGGACCCGGGCGCCTATTTCGGCATCTACAAGCCCGACACGTTCTGGTTCCGCACCACCCAGAAGAGCGCCGCGCGATGACCGCGAAGCGCGGCGCCGACATGAGCGCGCGCGGCGCGGCCGTCCTGCCGGGGGGCGCCGCATGATCGGCTATATCGTCCGGCGCCTGCTGCTGATGATCCCGACGCTGCTGGTGATCAGCGCCATCGTGTTCCTGATCATCGAGCTGCCGCCCGGCGACTATCTGGAGAGCTACGTGGCGGAGCTGGAGAGCCGCGGCGAGACCGTGGACGAGGGCGAGATCCAGTTCCTGCGGGAGCAGTACGGCTTCGGCGAGCCCGTGCTGAAGCGCTATTTCGGCTGGATCGCCGGCATGGTGCAGGGCGATTTCGGCTACTCCTTCGAGTATCGCATGCCCGTCTCCGACGTGGTCGGCGACCGCCTGTTCCTGACCATCCTGATCTCCATCGCCACCATCATCTTCACCTGGCTGATCGCCTTCCCCATCGGCATCTATTCGGCGACGCATCAATATAGCTGGGGCGACTACGGGCTGACCTTTCTCGGCCTTCTGGGCCTGGCCACGCCCAACTTCCTGCTGGCGCTGATCCTGCTCTATTTCGCCAATGTCTGGTTCGGGACCTCGATCGGCGGCCTGATGGACCCGGAATATCTGGACCAGCCCTGGAGCTGGGCCAAGGCGCAGTCGGTGCTGGAGCATCTCTGGATCCCGGTGGTCGTGATCGGGACCTCGGGCACCGCGGCGCTGTCGCGGCGCCTGCGCGCCAACCTGCTCGACGAGCTGCAGAAGCAATATGTGGTGACCGCCCGGGCCAAGGGCCTGCCGCCCGGCAAGGTCCTGACCAAGTACCCGCTGCGCGCGGCCATGAACTTCTTCATCTCCGACATCGGCCACATCCTGCCCAGCATCATCTCGGGCGCGGAGCTGACCGCGATCGTGCTGTCGCTGCCGACCACGGGGCCGATCCTGGTGAGCGCGCTGCAAAGCCAGGACATGTATCTGGCGGGCTCCTTCCTGATGTTCCTGGCCACGCTGACGACCATCGGCGTGCTGGTCTCGGATCTGGCGCTGGCGGTGCTCGACCCGCGCATCCGTCTCGAAGGGGGGCAGAGCCGGTGAGACCGAACGACCTGCCGGGCGCGCACGAGCCGCTGCCGCACTTCTCCTCCTCGGCGCCCTTCGAGCATGCCGCGGCAGGGCGGCTGACGCCGGAGCAGGAGCGCTTCTACCTCGCCTCCCAGTGGCGGCTGATGTGGTGGCGCTTCCGGCGCCACCGGCTGGCGGTGATCTCGGGCGTAGTGCTGCTGATCGCCTACGGCTCGATCCTGATCTCGGAGTTCCTGGCGCCCTACGGCCTGCATTCGCGGCACGTGGACTACATCTTCGCGCCGCCGCAATCCGTGCACCTCTTCCACGAGGGGTCCTTCAAGGGGCCGTTCGTCTACGGCACGAATTACCGCCTGAACATGGAGAACCTGCAGCGGATCTATACCGAGGACACCAGCCGGATCTACAAGCTGCGCTTCTTCTGCCGCGGCGACGCCTACGAGTTCTGGGGCCTGTTCAAGGCGGACCTGCATCTGGTCTGCCCGGAGAAGGGCGGCACGCTGTTCCTGCTCGGCACCGACCGGCTGGGCCGCGACATCCTCTCGCGCATGATCTACGGCGCGCGCATCTCGCTGACCATCGGCCTGATCGGCATCGCCATCAGCTTCACGCTGGCCATCATCATCGGCGGGCTGGCCGGCTATTACAGCGGCTATGTGGACCTGGTGGTGCAGCGCATCATCGAGATTCTGCAGTCGTTCCCGCAGATACCGCTGTGGATGGCGCTCGCCGCCATCCTGCCGGTGACCTGGAGCCCGCTGCTGATCTATTTCGGCATCACGGTGATTCTCGCGCTGCTGGACTGGACGGGGCTGGCGCGCGCGGTGCGCTCGAAGCTGCTCTCCCTCAGGGAGGAGGACTACTGCACCGCCGCCCGCGTCATGGGGGCCCGACCGCGCCGCATCATCTTCCGCCATCTGATGCCCGGCACCATGAGCCATCTGATCGCCTCGGCGACGCTCTCGATCCCCAACATGATCCTGGGCGAGACCGCGCTGAGCTTCCTGGGCCTCGGCCTGCGCCCGCCGATCACGAGCTGGGGCGTGCTCCTGAACGAAGCCCAGAACATCAACGTGGTGGCGCTTTATCCCTGGCTGATCTTCCCCGTGGTGCCGGTGATCGTGGTCATTCTGGCCTTCAACTTCGTGGGCGACGGCCTCAGGGATGCAGCCGATCCTTACAAATAGACGATTACTTTTTGAAACGGGCCGGGCGGCCCCATCGTTACAGCAAAAGCGGTGCCAAACGGCCCGGAAACTCGGCTCAAATTGTTGATGTCATTTCATGTTCGTCATTGTAGGCTACGGCCGGGTTTGCAAGTGGGCGCCGAATCGCAGAGGGACCGGTAGCGCGAGTGGCAGCGCGGCAACCCACCTCATTGGGGTCAATTCTCGGGACAATCCAGTTGAGTAGAGATTCGGCGAGGGAGTCATGACAGAACGGCTCGACGGCGCACGCATGCTGATTTACAGCCATGACACGTTCGGCCTCGGACATCTGCGCCGATGCCGGGCGATCGCCCATGCGCTGGTGGAACAGTACAAGGGCCTCTCGGTCATCATCCTCTCGGGCTCGCCGATCATCGGCAGCTTCGATTTCCGCGCGCGGGTGGACTTCGTGCGCGTGCCCGGCGTCATCAAGCTCTATAACGGCGAGTACACGTCGCTCGGCCTGCATATCGACATTCAGCAGACCCTGGCGATCCGCGCCTCCATCATCCGGCACACGGCCGAGGTGTTCGGCCCCGACCTGTTCCTGGTCGACAAGGAGCCGCTGGGGCTGCGCGGCGAGATCACCGAGACGCTGAACATGCTGAAGGCGCGCGGCACCAAGCTGGTGCTCGGCCTGCGCGACGTCATGGACGAGCCGACGCTGCTCCGGCGCGAATGGGAGAGCGGGCAGCTCGTTCCCGCGCTGGCCTCGCTCTACGACGAGATCTGGGTCTACGGCCTGCCCGAGGTCTGGAACCCGCTGACCGACATGCAGCTTCCGGCGAGCGTGACCGACAAGATGTCCTATACGGGCTATCTCGAGCGCTTCCTGCCGCAAAAGCTGAAGCGCACGCCGCATGTGGAGATCGACGAGCCCTATGTGCTGGTCACCCCCGGCGGCGGCGGCGACGGCTACGACATGATCGACTGGGTGCTCTCGGCCTACGAGACCGCGACGGACCTGCCCTACGCCCCCCTGTTCGTGCTCGGCCCGTTCATGAACGCGGACCAGCAGGAGGAGCTGGTGCAACGGATCGAGCGGCTGCCGCGGGCGCAGACCCTGACCTTCGACAGCCATGTGGAGTTCCTGATGGCCGAGGCGGCGGGCGTCATCTCCATGTGCGGCTACAACACCTTCTGCGAGATCCTGTCCTTCGACAAGCCGGCCGTCATCGTGCCGCGCTCGCGGCCGCGCCAGGAGCAGCTGGTGCGCGCGCAGCAGGCCGAGCGGCTCGGGCTGGTGCGCATGCTCGATCCCGACGGGCCCCGCGAGCCGGCGGTCATGGCCGAGGCCATCCGCAACCTGCCCAGCCAGCCGCGCCCCTCCAGCGCCCTTCTCCCGGGCATGCTCGAAGGGCTGGAGCGCGTGGTCGAGCTGGCCCGCCCGCATCTGCGCGGGGAGGCCGAGGCGCCCGCCTTGGATGCGGGAAAAGCGGCGCTCACGCCGGCGATCTGAGCGCGTGCCATGGGAGCGGCCGTCGCCTTCGTCCTGAAGGGCTATCCGCGTCTCTCCGAGACGTTCATCGCCCAGGAGATCCGCGGCCTGGAGCTGCTCGGCCTCGACATCCGCATCTATGCGCTGCGCCCGCAGCGGGACCGGCAGATCCACCCGATCCACCGGGAGATCCAGGCGCCGGTGTACTATCTGCCCGAGCGGCTCAGGGATCGGCCGCTGCGCGTCTTGCGCGCGCTTCTGGGCGAGGCCCGCAAGGCGCGCTTCCGCGCGGCGCTCGGCGCCTGGCTCTCCGACCTGCGGCGCGACCCGACGCTGGACCGGGTCCGGCGCTTCGGCCAGGGCCTGGTGCTGGCCCACGAGCTGGACGGCGACGTGGGCCATCTCCATGCCCATTTCCTGCATACGCCGGCCACCGCCACGCGCTATGCTAGCCTGCTGACCGGCCTGCCCTGGAGCTGCTCGGCCCATGCCCGCGACATCTGGACCATCGGCGACTGGGAGAAGGCCCGGAAGCTGCGCGAGATGCAGTGGCTGGTGACCTGCACGGACACGGGCCGGGCGCATCTCGCCGCCCTGGCGCCGTCGCCGGAAAAGGTCCAACTGGTCTATCACGGCATCGACCTGGCGCGCTTCCCGCCGGCGCCCGCCATGCGGCCCGCCCGCGACGGATCGTCGGCGGAGAAAGCGGTCACCCTGTTCTCGGTCGGCCGGGCCGTGGAGAAGAAGGGCTTCGACGTTCTGCTTGAGGCCCTGGCGCGGCTGCCGGACCGGCTGCACTGGCGCTGGGTGCATGTGGGCGACGGCGACCTGATCGCCGACCTGAAGGCCCAGGCGGCGCGCCTCGGCCTCGACGACCGCATCGCCTGGCGCGGCGCCCAGCCCCACGACGCCGTGCTGGAGGGCTACCGGACGGCGGACCTCTTCGTGCTGCCCTGCCGGGTGGCGCAGGACGGCGACCGCGACGGCCTGCCGAACGTGCTGCTGGAGGCTCAGGCTCAAGCGTTGGCCTGCCTTTCGACGCACATCTCCGCGGTGCCCGAGCTGATCGACGACGGCGAGACCGGCGTGCTGGTGCAGCCGGAGGACCCGGATGCGCTGGCCGAAGCCCTCGGCGACCTGATCGCCCGGCCGGAGACGCGGCGCAGGCTCGGCCAGGCCGGCCTCGCCAGGGTCACCGAGCGCTTCTCCCACGAGGCCGGCCTGCGCGACCTGGCGGAGCGCTTCGGGCTTGAGCCGAGCCGGGGGATCAAGGGACAGTCGGCGGCCTAGTGGCTCCTCTGCTTGATGCAACGCCCTCACCCCACTCTCGTCATTCCCGCGAAAGCGGGAAGCCATTGGCGACCGCAGCAGACCGCAGGATTCGGACGGTGCTACGCGAGGGGTTTGAACTTTAACCGATGGTTCCTGCCGGGAGGCGAGGTGGAATGGATTCCCGCTTTCGCGGGAATGACGGAGAAGGGTGGCCTGGGATGCCGCCGTCTCTCAGGCCGACAGCGTGGCGCTAAGCTGTCCTCGGGTTGGACTGCACCAGCGAGTCCTCTCAATCCAGGAAGGCTCTAGATCCGTGCCGCGCATTCTTTTCTACGTTCAGTATCTGAAGGGCATCGGGCACCTTCAGCGGGTGCGCCTGATCGCGGAGGCGGCGGCCGCGCGCGGCCACGAGGTGGAGATCCTGAGCGGCGGCTTGGCGCTGGCCGGGTTCGCGCCCGAGGGCGTCACGGTGCATCAGTTGCCGGCCCTGCAGGCCGGGCCGGGCGGCTTTCGCGATCTCCGAGACGCGGACGGGCAGCCGGCCGGGCGCGCCTATCTCGACGGGCGCCGCGACCGGCTGCTGGAGATCGTCCGGGACCGGCGGCCCGACGTTCTGGTCGTCGAGGCGTTTCCGTTCGGCCGGCGGCAGATGGGCTTCGAGCTGCTGCCGCTGCTGGAGGCGGCGCGGGGGCTGGAGCCCCGACCGACCATCGTCTGCTCGGTGCGGGACATCCTGCAGAGCCCGCGCAAGCCCGGGCGCGACGCCGAGACGGTCGCGCGTCTGAGGACCTGTTTCGATCATGTACTGGTACATGGCGACCCGTCCTTCGTGCCTCTGCGGGAGACGTTCGCGGCGGCCGACGAGATCGCCGACCTGATCGCCTATACCGGCCTCGTGGCCGCGCCGCGCTCGGATTATGCACCCGCGCCCGACACGCCCACCGGCGAGGCCCTGGTCTCGATCGGGGGTGGCGCGGTGGGATCGAAACTGCTGCGGACGGCGCTGGAGGCGCGGCCCGCCACGGCCCTTGCCGAGGCGCCCTGGCGGCTTCTCGCGGGGCCGAACCTGCCCGAAGGCGAGGTCCAGGCGCTCCGCGCCGACTGCCCCGAGGGCGTGACGGTGGAGCGCTTTCGCGACGATTTCCGCAGGCTGCTCTCCGCCGCGGCGCTGTCCCTCTCCTATGCCGGCTACAACACGACGCTCGACGTCATGCGCGCGCGCGTTCCGGCCGTGCTGGTGACCTATAGCGGCGACGGCGGCGAGAGCGAGCAGCGGTTCCGGGCCAGCCGCATGGCCGAGCGCGGGCTGACGGCGACGCTTGCGGACCGCGACCTCGCGCCCGCGACCCTGGCGCGGGCCATCGGCGAGGCCCTGGCCCTGGCGCCGCGCGGCGCACCGAAGCTCGATCTCGACGGCGCCGCGACCTCCGCCGACCTGCTCGGCCGGTGGGGCTCTTCCTAGGGGC